>CAZTGY010000362.1:0-3198 GCA_964613445.1 uncultured Chromatiaceae bacterium
ATCCCACACGGTCATCTCGAATGCCTCCTGCACCACCAACTGCCTCGCGCCGCTGGTGAAGCCGCTGCACGAGAAGCTTGGCGTGGTGCAGGGCCTGATGACCACGATCCACGCCTACACCAACGACCAGGTGCTGACCGACGTCTACCACGAGGACCTGCGGCGGGCCCGGTCGGCCACCATGTCCATGATCCCGACCAAGACCGGCGCCGCGGCGGCCGTCGGCCTGGTGCTGCCGGAGCTCAACGGCAAGCTCGACGGCTTCGCGATGCGCGTGCCGACGATCAACGTGTCGGTGGTGGACCTCACGTTCACCGCGGCCCGCGCCACGACCGTGGACGAGGTGAACGGCATCCTGAAGGCCGCCTCGGAAGGGGAGCTGAAGGGGATCCTCGGCTACAACACCGAGCCCCTCGTGTCCGTCGACTTCAACCACGATCCGCGCAGCTCCATCTTCGACTCCACCCAGACGCGGGTGGGCGGTGGCACCCTCGTGAAGGTGCTCAGCTGGTACGACAACGAGTGGGGCTTCTCGAACCGCATGCTCGACACCACCCTGGCACTGATCAAAGCAAGATGACCACCAAAGTAACGCGCATGACCGACCAGAGCCTCGCCGGCAAGCGGGTGCTCATCCGGGTCGACTTCAACGTTCCCGTGAAGGACGGCCGCGTCACCAGCGAGGCCCGTATCCTCGCGGCGTTGCCGACCATCCGCCTGGCCCTCCGGAAGGGCGCCGCCGTGATCCTGCTGTCCCACCTGGGAAGGCCCAAGGAGGGCGTCTTCGATCCCGCGCTCTCCCTGCGGCCCGTGGCGAACCGGCTCGCGGAGCTGCTGGGCCAGCCCGTGCCGCTCGTGCGGGAGTGGCTGCACGGCTTCGAGATCACCGACGGTGAAGTGGTGCTCTGCGAGAACGTGCGCTTCAACGCGGGCGAGAAGAAGAACTCCCCCGTGCTGGCGAAGCAGATGGCGAAGCTCTGCGACATCTTCGTGATGGACGCCTTCGGCACGGCCCACCGGGCCGAGGCCAGCACCCACGGCGTGGCGAAGTACGCGCCCGTGGCATGCGCCGGCCCGCTGCTGATGGCCGAGCTGGAAGCCCTCGAGCGCGTACTCCGGAAGCCGGCACGGCCGGTGGTTGCGATCGTGGGCGGCTCAAAGGTGTCGACCAAGCTCAAGGTGCTGAAGTCCCTGGCGAGCCAGGTGGACCAGCTGATCGTCGGCGGCGGCATTGCCAATACCTTCATCGCGGCGGCCGGGCACCCGGTGGGCAGGTCGCTGTACGAGAAGGATCTCGTCCCCGAGGCGCGGCGTCTCGCCGGCAAGGGCTTCCGGGCCTCCATCCCGGTGCCGACCGACGTCGTCGTCGCCAGGGCCGTCTCTGCCAAGGCGGCCGCGGCCACCCGGCCCGTGAACAAGGTGGGCCCCGCGGACCTCATCCTCGACATCGGGCCCCGCACCGCCGAGCTCTACGCGCGGCTGATCGCGCGGGCGGGCACCATCATCTGGAACGGCCCCGTCGGCGTCTTCGAGATCGACCGCTTCGGGCGGGGCACGAAGCGCCTGGCCCAGGCCGTGGCGAAGTCGAAGGCCTTCAGCGTGGCTGGTGGCGGCGACACGCTGGCCGCACTGGAGAAGTACGGCCTCACGGACCGCATTTCCTACGTCTCGACGGGTGGCGGCGCGTTCCTCGAGTTCCTGGATGGCACCGTGCTGCCCGCCGTGGCGGTACTGGCGGCCAGGGCGAAGCCACCCGCCCGCACCCGGCGTGCGCGCGCCGGCAAGTGAGCTGCTGATCCGGCTGTTCCGCGCCGGCCTCGACGCGGTCGATCCTGCTCGCTGCGTGCCCGGCTTCCTGCCGGCGGCCCGCCCCGCGGGGCGCACCGTCGTCGTGGGCGCGGGCAAGGCGGCCGCCGCAATGGCCGCCGTCGTTGCTGCCCAGCACGCCGCTCGCGGGCTCGGGCCTGTCAGCGGCGCCGTCGTCACCCGCTACGGCCATGGATTGCGCCCCGGCGAGCAGGCACCGGGCATCGAGATACTCGAGGCGGGCCATCCCGTGCCGGACGCAGCCAGCGTCGCGGCGGGTGCGCGCATCCTGGAGGTGGCGCGCAGTTGCGGGCCGGACGACCGCTGCCTCGCGCTGCTCTCCGGCGGCGCGTCGTCGCTGCTGGTCCAGCCGGCGCCCGGCCTGACCCTCGCCGACAAGCAGTCGGTCACGCGACAGCTGCTGGCCTCGGGCGCCGGCATTGCCGAGATCAACACCGTCCGCCGCAAGCTGTCCGCGATCAAGGGCGGCGGCCTGGCGGCACAGGTCCGGGCGGGCGAGATCCTGTTGCTGGCCATTGCCGACGTGCCGGGGGATATCCTCGCCGACATCGGTTCCGGGCCACTGTCGCCGGACCCGGCATCCCGCGCCGACGCCCGCGCGATCCTTCACCGCTACGGCATCGTGCCGCCAACCGCCGTGGCCCGCGCGCTCGAGGATCTGGCGACGCCGCCCGCCGCGCTTCCCCCGGTCACCGGCCGGATCGTGGCGGGTTCCGCGGCGGCAGTCGACGCGGCGGCGCGGGTTGCCAGGGAAGCCGGGTGGCCCGTGCGGATCCTTCCACCGGCGAACGGGTTGGCGCGGGACGCGGCACGCGCCCATGCGGCAGTGATCCGGGAACTCCGGGCGGCCGGACAGCGGGCCGTGCTGATCTCCGGCGGCGAGACGACGGTCAGCGTCCACCGTGAAGCCGGGCGGGGTGGACGCAACGGCGAGTACCTGCTGACGCTGGCGCTCGAACTGGGCGCCGCCGCCGGCATCCATGCGCTCGCGGCCGACACCGACGGGCTGGATGGCACCGGTGACAACGCCGGCGCCCTGCTCACGCCCGACACCCTGTTGCGTGCCGCAGCGCTGGGCCAGGATGCCGACGCCAGCCTCGCGGCGCAGGACAGTTACGCCTTCTTTGCAGCGCTCGGCGACCTGCTGGTCACCGGCCCGACTCGCACCAACGTCAACGACCTGCGCATCGCCCTCGTCGACTGACCCTGTGTGATAATGCGCCCGGTGAACCTGTTGTACCGGTGGTAAGTCTCGTCATGCGCAGGACGAAGATCATCGCCACCCTCGGTCCCGCCACCGATGATCCCGTCACTCTCGGGAAACTGATTGTTGCGGGCGCCGACGTGGTGCGCGTCAATTTCTCGCACGGC
>CAZTGY010000363.1:0-3192 GCA_964613445.1 uncultured Chromatiaceae bacterium
TCCGAGCAGGCTGTCGGTCAGGGAGGTCAGGCGATCCGCTTCACCGATGATGATCCGGGTGAACTCCCGCAACTCCGGCGTGGGGAGTTCCCGTTCCAGGAGCTGGGCAGCGCCCCGCAGGCCACCCAGGGGATTCCGGATCTCGTGGGCCAGCTGGCGGATCATCCTCCGGCTGGCGTCCCGCTGGCTGATCAGTGCGTGCTCCCGGTCGATCTGCCGCCACTGGGTGGCATCCGACAGTTCGACGATCACCCGCCGGCCGGGGCCGCGGAGCGGGGATACGTGACACGCCACCTCGATCGACGACTCGCCCTTGTGTGCTGCCGTGACGGTGACAAGCTGGCCGAAGGTATCGCCCTCGGTCGCCGCGCGCCGGAGCAGGTCCTCCACGCTGCGTAGCCCGTGCAGGAGGGACTGCAGGGTGCGGCCGAGGCTGTGCCGCGCGCTCACCCCGAGCAGATCCTCGGCGCCGGCATTGAGATAGACAAGCGTGCCGTCGGGATCGACGATCAGTACGGCGGTGGCAAGGCTGCCGAGGATGTCGGCCGGCGAGGGTGTCGCTAGGGGCCCGGTCTCGGCGTCGGCACTGGGTTTGGCAGCGCGGTCTGGCGCACGAAGAAGCGCGTCGTCGGGCTCGCGACCAGAGTTCTCCCCTGCGCGTCCAGCACTTCGACCTGAAGCGAGTGCTCCCCCCGGAACACGTCCTGGAACCGTACCCGCGTGTTCCCCGGTTCCGCCACCTCCGTCCGGCCATCCAGGCTGAACCGCAGGGCGTGACCGGGCTGCAACGGAGGTTGCACCGCCGCCGCGACGTCCAGTTGCCCCTCGATGTTCCAAAGTACCTGTTCCTGCGCCGGGCTCGTGATGCTCAGAGACTGATAGCGGGCGACCGGAGCCGGGGTCTCGGTGTCGGACGCCTGGCTGCTCGCGGCAGCGCTGGCGGCACCGGGCGAGCGGCTGGCGGGGGGACTGACGGTGATCGTGATCCGCTCAGCGCCGGGCTGTGGCCGGTCCGAGAAGTGGATCTGCCCGTCGGTGCCCTTCCAGCGATAGACCTCTGCCGCGCCTGTCGTTGCGGTTGCGGCGAGGACCAGGGATAGAAAAATGAACGCGCGGTGCATCCTTCAAGCATACGCCCCCGGCCCGGAGGCAACCAGCGCCCGGCGCGCACTTCTGCGCGCCGGGCGCCGTCGTCCGTCGTTATGTCAGAGGCTGTAATAGAGCTCGAACTCGAGCGGGTGGGTGGCCATGCGGATCCGCGTGACCTCCGCCATCTTGAGCCCGATGTAGGCATCGATCAGGTCGTCGCTGAACACGTTGCCGGCCTTGAGGAAGTCCCGGTCCTTGTCGAGCGATTCCAGGGCCTGCTCCAGCGAGAAGCAGACCTTCGGGATCTTCGCGTCTTCCTCGGGCTCCAGGTCGTACAGATCCTTGTCCATGGCTTCGCCCGGATTGATCTTGTTCTGGATGCCGTCGAGACCGGCCATCATCATCGCTGCAAAGGCGAAGTAGGGATTCGCGGTGCTGTCGGGGAAGCGCACCTCGATGCGGCGGCCCTTCGGGTTTGCGATGAAGGGAATCCGGATCGACGCGGAGCGGTTGCGGGCCGAGTAGGCCAGCATCACGGGCGCCTCGAAGCCCGGCACCAGGCGCTTGTAGCTGTTGGTGCTGGGATTCGTCAGGGCATTGATGGCCTTGGCGTGCTTCATGATGCCGCCGATGTAGTACATGGCCGTCTGGGACAGGCCGCCGTACAGGTCGCCCGTGAACAGGTTCTTGCCGCCCTTGGCCAGGGACTGGTGCACGTGCATGCCGCTGCCGTTGTCGCCGACGAGGGGCTTCGGCATGAAGGTGGCCGTCTTGCCATAGGCGTGGGCCACGTTCTGCACCACGTACTTCAGGATCTGGACTTCGTCACCCTTGGTCACCAGGCTGCCAAACTTGACGCCGATCTCGCACTGTCCGGCGGTGGCAACCTCGTGGTGATGGACTTCCACGCCGAGGCCCATCTCCTCGAGGGTCAGGCACATCTGTGAGCGGATGTCCTGCAGGGCATCCACCGGTGGCACGGGGAAGTAGCCGCCCTTGACGCCAGGGCGATGGCCAGTATTGCCGTTCTCGTATTCCTTCTTCGAGTTCCAGGCGCCTTCCTCGGAGTCGATCCGGTAGAAGGAACCGTTCATGTCGGCGCCATAGCGCACGTCATCGAAGATGAAGAATTCGTTCTCGGGGCCGAAGAAGGCCTGGTCGGCGATGCCGGTGGACTTCAGGTAGGCCTCGGCGCGCTTGGCCGTCATGCGCGGGCAGCGGGTGTAGCCCTGCATCGTGGACGGCTCGTAGACATCGCACCGCACCGTGGCAGTGGTGTCTTCCATGAACGGATCGATGACAAGGGTGGAGGCATCGGGCATCAGCACCATGTCGGATTCCTGGATGCCCTTCCAGCCGGCGATGGAGGAGCCGTCGAACATCTTGCCGTCTTCGAAGAAGCTGGCATCGACGGTGTGGGCGGGGATGGTCAGATGCTGCTCTTTGCCGCGGGTGTCGGTGAAGCGCAGATCGACGAACTTGGCCTCTTTCTCCTTCAGGAGGTTCAGGGCATTGGCAGGCGTGGTCATGTCGGCTCCTTAACGGTATGGGGCGGTATGGGGCAGTGCGGGCGCAAGCGGGCTGCCGGAATCCTGCTTCTTGAGGCGGGCCTCCGCAGCGGCGCCCTATCCTATTGCAACAGCCGTGCCAAAAGCGAGCGAAAGCTAAGCCTCTGTAAATAAAGACAAACACCTCCAGGAGGTACTGCCTGGCGCCCTGCCGTGGTGCGACTGGCTCCCGGCATGCACTAATGCGGTGCAATCGGGATCGATGGGTGCCCGAGCAGGGCACCAGCTTACGGTGACGGCTATCGACGCTATACTTCCGCGCCCTTCGCCCTCGGACTTGCCGCTTGACCCAGTCGAAACGCCCACGGACGTTTCAGGACCTGATCCTGGCGTTGCAGCGCTACTGGGCGGACCAGGGCTGCGTGATCCTGCAGCCCTACGACATGCCGATGGGGGCCGGCACCTTCCACTCGGCGACCTTTCTCCGGGCCATCGGCCCGGAACCCTGGAGCGCGGCCTACGTGCAGCCCAGCCGCCGGCCCACCGACGGCCGCTACGGCGAAAATCCGAACCGCCTGCAGCATTACTACCAGTT
>CAZTGY010000364.1:0-3191 GCA_964613445.1 uncultured Chromatiaceae bacterium
GGGAAGGGGTCGCGCCTGAAGGCGCTCCTACGATGCGTCGGCCATCTTGAGGACGCGGACGCGCTGGGAGTACTCCTCGCTCAGGTCCCGCCACCCCGTGATGCCTGCCGGCGCCTGGATCGGCTGCCCGTCCATGAAGGCCAGCAGGTCGTCCCGCCGGGTGATGGCGTCCTCGTACCCCAGGGCGATGAGCTCGCGGGTGTAGCCGGATTCGAAGAGCAGGTAGCTCAGCAGCTGGCTGCCACCGTAGTTCAGTGCGCCAAGACCGCGCATCAGGACCCGGATGGACACCGGCATGTCCCGGATGTGGCGCGCCGCTATGGCTCGCACGTCACGACTCGGCAGCATGATGAACGCGTCGGTGTGGTGCAGCTGGCCGAACTCGCCCTGCATCACCCTGCCGGGCACGCTCTCCAGGATCAGGTTGATGCGGATGAGGTTCTCGAGGTCGGACGACAAGCCGTCCATGAACAGCGCGTCGAGGATGTAGCCGGCGATCTTGCCGAAGCTGGGATAGGGAACCGGCTGGTCCTGGCCGGGCAGCGGGTCCGGTGCCTCGTTGCGCACGCCGATGACGAGCAGGCGGTGGGCACCCAGCCGCAATGCCGGCGACAGCGGCGTGGCCTGACGCATGGCGCCGTCGCCGAAGAACTCCTGGCCGATGCGCACCGGGGGAAAGATCATCGGCACCGCGACACTCGCCATCAGGTGCTCCAGCGCCATGCGCGTCGGCCGCCCCTTGCGCCGCACCCGTTCCCAGGGCCGGTGGTCGGGCGTGCCCTGGTAGAACGTGATCGACCGCGCCGAGCCGTAGCCGGCCGCCGTGATGGCCAGCGCGCCCAGGTAGCCCTTGTCGATGGAATCCTGGATCGAGTCGAAGTTGATCCGGCCCCGGAGCAGCGCCCAGAGCGGATCGTTGTCGAGCAGCGACTTCGGATTGCGCGGGCCTAGGCCGCCCAGGACCATGGCGGCCAGCCAGTGCAGGCTGCTCTTCAGCATGGTGGCCGGATCACAGCGGAATACCTGGCCTGAATGGAAGTTGGCCCACACCCGCTCCAGGTCGGAGACGGCGACCCGGAACGACCGCGCCCGGGAAGCGAGCACCGCGGCGCTGATGGCGCCGGCGGAGGTCCCGCTGAGGACGGCAAAGGGATTGGAGGCACGCCGGGGCAGCATCTCGGCAATGGCCTTCAGGACACCGACCTGGTAGGCGCCCCGGGCGCCACCGCCCGGCAGGACCAGGCCGATGTGCTTGTCCAGGCTGCCGAGCCCGCTGCTCGCCCTGCGCTCCGGGCTCATGGGCCCTGCTCTCCCGGAGTTGTCTCGGCTGCCATGCAGCGGATCTTAATCACAGCGGAATCACAGCCACAAGCAACGGAACCCCGATGATATGCTCCGGCGCGTCACAAACCCGGACGATCCCCATGATGCGTGAAGCAGCTCTCATTGCCGGCCTGGTGCTGGTCATCGGGTTCGGCTACAGCTGGCTGAATGCCGCCCGCGCCGCCCAGCCCGAAGTGGGCCAGGCGGCCCCGGCATTCCGCCTGCAGGACCAGCACGGGAACTGGGTCGCCCTCGACGACTTCAAGGGCAGGTGGGTCGCGGTGTACTTCTATCCGAAGGCGGACACCCCGGGCTGCACCAAGGAAGCCTGCGAGTTCCGCGACAACATCTTCGCCTTCGAGGAGATCGGGGCCACCGTCATCGGCATCAGCATCGACGCCATCAAGGACCAGAAGAAATTCGCGGAGAAGTACCGCCTGCCCTTCCCGCTGCTCGCCGACATCGACGGCCGGACGGCCGAGGCCTACGGCGTGCTGAACAACCTGGGCATCATGAAGCTCGCCAAGCGGCAGTCGTTCCTGATCGGGCCCGACGGCAAGGTCGCCCGGCACTACGCCAAGGTGGACCCGGCGACCCACTCGAAGGACGTCCTGGCCGACCTCAAGGCCCTGATCGCCCGGGATCCGGGGTCGAAGGGCCCGGGCTGACCGCTGCACCGGCGCAGGATGCAGTGCAAAAGAAACCCCCGGACCCCCGCCGGCAAAAATGGTCCCGTTATGTCAATAGAGTCTTGCACTGGGGTACTGCCGGCGTAGACTCGCCGTCACAGCCTATAAAGGAACAGCTAGATTCCTGAACGAAACGTGGGGGAAATTGTCGGCGGTCATCACGCACGGGTCCGGGGGGGGGGCCGGGCGAGAACAACGAGAGGCCGCAGGACTGACTTCCCAGACGATATACATACGAGAAATCGGCAACAGTCGTCCTGGAGGATTGCTTCGAAATGAAAACCAAATTGACCAGAGTCGTCACGGCACTCGTCGCCACGTCAGCACTGCTGGCGGCGTGGGGCACGGCCAGCGCTTCCCCCTATGTGCTCGTCGCGTGGCATCAGCGCAGCACCAGCGGCGCGCTGAGTTCGCTCTTCTTCAAGTCCGGTGCGGCCCAGGGTTGCCCGGGGCCCACCTACAAGCAGCCCTGCTACAACCCCACCAACGCCTTCGTCACCGGCAACGCCGTCGATACCGCGGTCCAGACCGCGGGCCTGGCCACCTGGGACTGGAACGGCACGACCATGACGGGTACGGGCCTCCTCTGGGCGTCGTCGTTCCTCAGCAGCAACGCCGCGGGAACGGCGGTGATCAGCGACAAGGTCACCAACCTCACGATCACGCCCGGCACCACGACCACGACCGCCACGACCTACGAGTGCGTGGAAGGCAACTTCCTGGCCGGTGTCGGCGCGAACGGCTGCCTCAACATCAGCCTGGGCGCTGACTTCCTCCTGCAGAGCTCCGCGGTCTACAACGTCGGCGGCAGCTCCAACTGCGTGAACCGCACGGTGGGTGGCGACGACGTGAGCACCGGCAACACGCGGGGCGTCTACAACGCCGTGGCGGGTGGCGGTTGCGACGCGGTCGACGGGGGCTTCAACCAGTGGACCATCGTGGCGAACCCCCGCTTCCTGATCCTCTCCAACCAGCCCAACATCCTCGGCAGCGTGGACGGCTGCTACATGTTCGGCCGGGCCTCCCAGTCGGCAGCTTCACCCTGCGCGGCTGACGCCACCCTTTCGGGTGCCAGCTACCTGGTCTTCGCGCCGGTCGTGGACACGGACAGCGACGGTGTCATCGATGCCCTGGACAACTGCCGGCTGGTGGCCAATGCCACCCAGGTCGATTCCAACG
>CAZTGY010000365.1:0-3191 GCA_964613445.1 uncultured Chromatiaceae bacterium
CTTCGCCTGCCAGTACTTCGCAAAGGCCGCGTTGTAGTCCTCATAGAGCTCCCGCGTCGGGTCGTAGGACACGTTCAGCAGGGTGATGTCGGCAGCGTGAGCCGCCGTCATCGAGGCCAGCAGCGCCAGTGCAGGCGCCAGCCGGGCAAGCCATCGTTGTGCAGTCATGATCGGTTCTCCGGAGGTTCGGTCTGGATTCAGAAGCTGAGCTGGACGCGGGTGAGCAGCGCGTTCTCGTCGTCACGGTCGGCACCGCCGGCGGCGCCGCCGGTGAAGCTCGTATTCTCGTACTCCAGCACCAGCTTCAGGTTCTGGTTCAGGTACCAGTTGGTGGCGACGCCGATGGACCTGGCGTCGCTGGAGCTGTTTGCCGGATTGGCGAAGGACAGGGCGCCGCCCGTGAACGATGCGTCATCCACGTCCAGCTCCTGGTAGCGGGCCACGAACTCGAAGGCGCCCCAGCCTGGGCCCCCCGGGGTGAAGACGGAATTCGGCGTGAAGCCCTTGAATGACGACTCCTCGCCGGTGGCAAACCAGGACAGCTGCACCTGCCAGGCGCTGTTGTCGAGCGTGTCGCGGCGCACGGGATCGGTTGCGGTCGCCTGGCGGGACACGTCGGTTTCCACGTTGATGTACTCGGAGAGCAGGCCGAAGCTGCCGGCATACCAATAGAGCTGGGGCGAGATGCGGATGCGGTCGCCGTCCTGGATGGTGGCATTGCTGGCCGGCGTGGCGCCGGCCGCCGCGGCCGCGCCCCGGTAGCTGAAGAAGGTCTGGTTGGCGGGCGTGCGGAACGAGGGCAGGAGGGTCTGGGTGTTGCTGCCCGCCTGGTCGGTCATCGTCCCCGCCACGCCGAGGCCGAGCCCCCGGAGGTAGAAGTTGCCGGAAGTGATGAAGGGATGGGAGAACAACCGCAGGGCCCACTCCTTGTCGTCGTTCACGTCGGCGTCGGCGAAGGTCTCGCTGCTGCCGCCGTCGTTGGACCCGTTCAGGAAGGCGAGCTGGTAGGTCAGCGCATCCCTGAACAGGTTGCCGCCGACCTGCAGGCCCAGGTCCCGGTTCGGCGCCAGGCTGGTCGGGTAGCCCCGGGACAGGAGCCGGATGTCGCTGGCCGATTGCAGGCGCTCGAGCCCGACCGGGGACTTGAACTTGCCGGCTGTCACCTGGAAATCCGGACGGAAGCGCCCGGTCACCCAGGCGTCCTGGATCACGGTCCGGCCCTGGCCGAAGTCAGGCATGAAGCGGAAGTCCACGAAATTGTAGAGCGTGCCTTCCAGGATCGGCCGCACGCGGGTGGTCTGCCAGGTGTCCGGCCCGCCGATGCCGGCGTCATCAACGAAGTAGCGGCCATCGAAGTGCACGAGCCCGCGAAACCTGATCACGTTGGCATTGTCCTGCGAAGCGATGGAGAAACCCTTCGGTCCTGCCTTGACGACGGGCGTGTTGGGAAGCGCGGCCCTGGCGTTCTCGTCCTGGATATCGAGCTTGCGCTCGAGCACGGCGGTCTTCCGTTCCTGTTCCTCGAGGCGGCGCTGGAGTTCGGCCACGTCCGTGGCCTGGGCCAGGACGCCGGTGAATGGCAGGAGGCCGATGGCGAGTACGGCCCGGAGGCGGTGGGCAGGCATGGGTGAGTCCTTCAGGGGCTGGCAGAGGCCGCGCACTGTAGGGACCCACCGGTAGCGGAGTCAGTCGAGATTGGGTAGCAATGCGGTTATATGAGCGGGCGCAGGCATCCCATTGCCATGCACCGGCCCGGGGCGGCGAAATGTGACCAGCGACGGGGTCGCGGCTGAACCCGAACCTACGCGAGTTCGCGGACGGGCATCGTCCCGAAGCGGCCCTCGCGGTAGTCGGCGAAGGCCTGCTGGATCTCGTCCTCCGTGTTCATCACGAAGGGCCCGTAGCCCGCGATCGGCTCGCTCAGCGGCACGCCCGTCAGCAGCAGCGCCTTCACGTCCGAGCCCTGTGCCTCGACGGTGATCCCGCCGCCGGTCTGCTCGAACACCACGTAGCGGGAGGCCGGCACGTCGTCGGTGCCGTTCACGCGCACGGTGCCATCCAGCGGCACCAGCACGGCGTTGTGCCCTTCGGGCACGTCCAGCGATGCGCTGTGCCCGGCCCTCAGGCGCAGGTCCCAGACGTTGATGGGCGTGAAGGTCCGGGCGGGCCCGGCGTGCCCTGCGTACTCACCCGCGATCACGCGCACCTGGCCGGACTCGCCCGGCAGCGGAACCACGGGAATGTCGCGCGCGACCACCGTCTGGTAGCGGGGCGCGGCCAGCTTGTCCCGGGCGGGGAGGTTCACCCAGAGCTGGGCCATCTCCATGAGGCCGCCGCTGGCGGTGAAGTCACCGGAGTGGAATTCCTCGTGCACCAGCCCGCCGGCCGCGGTCATCCACTGCACGTCGCCCGGGCCGATGCGCCCGCCGCCGCCCGAGGAGTCCCGGTGCTCGAGTTCGCCGGCGTACACGATCGTCACGGTCTCGAAACCCCGGTGCGGATGCTCTCCGACGCCGCGGGGCTTCGCGGCCGGTTCGAAGCGTCGCGGCTCCGCATGATCCAGCAGCAGGAAAGGGGAGAGCTGCTGGCCGAAGTTGTCGTAGCTGAAGACGGTCTTCACGGGGAAGCCGTCGCCCACCCAATGGAACGGTCCGGGGCGGTGGATGCCGAGAATGCGGCGCATGGGCAGTCCCTTTCAGCGTGCAGCCAGTGTGGACGTCGCCGGGAAGTGATGGAGGCTCAACCGGCAGAATGCAAGGTTCCACCGCGACGCGGCAGCGACTGATCCGGCTGATGAGCGGCGTCCAACGGCCGGCGGCCAACCAGCGGGTGGAGATCCGATGCAGGACGAAGCACAGGGAAGCGCTGGCACCGGGGCAGGTCCCAGCAAGGTTCCCGAGGTAACAGCCCTGTTCTGGATCATCAAGATCGCTGCCACGACGCTCGGCGAAACGGCCGGTGATGCGGTCACGATGTCCATGGACCTGGGGTACCTGCTCGGGACCGCCATCTTCGCCAGCTTGTTCCTGGCGGCTGCGGCTGCCCAGGTCTCCACCCCGCGCTTCCGTCCCGGCCTGTACTGGTTCACGATCGTCGCGACCACGACCGTGGGCACGACGCTGGCCGACTACGTCACGCGTTCGCTGGGCATAGGCTACCCCGGCGGCACGCTGCTCCTGTGCGCCCTTCTC
>CAZTGY010000366.1:0-3176 GCA_964613445.1 uncultured Chromatiaceae bacterium
AAGCTGTCGGCAATCATCGAATACGCGGCTGGCGACAGGGCGGCTTCGCCCACGCCCACGCCAACCCGGGCCAGGAAGAGCTGCCAGAAATTCCGGGTGAGCCCGCAGGCTGCCGTAGCAAGGCTCCAGAAGGCCGCGCCCGCGGCGATCAGGTTGCGGCGGTTGCGCCGGTCGGCGAGCGACGCGATCGGAATGCCGAGCAGCGTGTAGAAGATGGCGAAGGCCAGCCCGTGGAGCAGGCTGAGTTGCGTGTCGGAGATGCCGAGGTCGGCGCGGATCGGGCCGACGAGGAGGGTCAGGATGCTGCGGTCGATGAAGGAGAAGACGTACGCGACGGTGAGCACGCCCACCGTGTACCAGCCGTAGTTCGCGGGAGGGGCTGTAGGAGCGGCTTCAGCCGCGACTGCTTTCACAATCAATCTGTCGCGCCTGAAGGCGCTCCTACGGCCGGTGCGGCGCAGACCGGGCAATCCGGCGCCTTCCGGATGGCCACCGTGCGGGTGGCGCCGCTGAGCCCGTCGTAGATCCACAGCCGGTTGCGCAGGCCGGACTCCAGCCCGAGCAGCAATTTCAGCGCCTCCGTGGCGACCAGCGCGCCGATGGTGCCCGCCACTGGCGCGAGGACGCCCTGGCCGGCGCAATTGGCGAAGTTCTCATCCTCGTCCGAGTAGAGGCAGCGGTAGCACGGGCTGGCCGCATCGTCGTTCAGGAACACCGCCACCTGGCCCTCGAAGCGGATCGCCGCGCCGGTCACCAGCGGCTTCCGTGCGGCGACGCAGGCCGCGTTCAGCTGGAGGCGGGTCTGGAAGTTGTCGGTGCAGTCGAGGACGAGGTCGCACGCGCTGGCCGCGTCGCGCAGCTCGTCCGCGTCCAGCCGGCGGTTCAGCACGTTGACGCGGGGCGCCGCGTTCGCGGCCCGCAGCCGTTCCGCGGTGGCGTGGGTCTTGTACTCGCCTACGTCGCTCTCGCGGAACAGGATCTGCCGGGGCAGGTTGGTGGTGTCTACCCGGTCGAAGTCGTTGATGACCAGGTGACCGGTGCCCGCATTCGCGAGGTACAGGCTCGCCACGGAGCCCAGGCCACCGAGGCCGACCACCAGCACGCTGGACTGCTCGAGCCGGCGCTGGCCTTCTGCACCCACCTGGGGGAGCGCCACGTGGCGGCTGTAGCGAACGGGATCCACCGTGGTCATGGGGAGGTACTCACTCCGGCGTGGCCCCGATCTGCCCTTCGCTCACCCGTGGTCGTCCCGCCAGGTCGGGCACGGTCGCCACATTGCCGAAGCCGGCGTCCTTCAGCAGTCCACGGACAGCCTCGCCCTGCTGGAAGCCGTGCTCCAGCAGCAGCCAGCCGCCCGGCCGGAGGTAGCGGGGCGCGCCCGCCGTGATGACGCGGTAGGCATTCAGGCCGTCCCGCCCGCCATCCAGCGCGACGCGCGGCTCGAAGCCCAGCTCCGGATCGGTGAGGGACCACTCGTCCGCGGCGATGTAGGGCGGGTTCGACAGGAGCATGTGGAAGCGCCAACGGGCCGAGTCCGGCCTGGGCAGCGGCGCGAACCAGTCGCCCTGCTTGAACGTGACGTTGCGTGCCGCCAGGGCCTTCGCGTTCCGCCGGGCCACGCCGAGCGCCGGCTTGCTGAGGTCGGTGGCCAGCACCTTGCAGGCTGGACGTTCCCGGGCGATCGCCAGCGCGATGGCGCCGGTGCCGGTGCCGAGGTCCGCGATGGTCCAGGCCGCTTCCGCCGGGATCCTGGCGAGGGCCTGCTCCACCAGCAGCTCCGTCTCCGGCCGGGGAACGAGCGTCGCGCCCGTGACCGCCAGCGTGAACGACCAGAAGTCCCGATGGCCCACCAGCTGGGCGACGGGGCGGCGCGTTTCGCGCTCCGCGAGCAGGGCCACGTAGCGCCCTTCGGCCTCGGCGGGCACGCTGGCGAACAACGACCGGTACAGCTCCTCCCGGCGCTGGCCGAGAGCGTGGCCGAGCAGCAGCTCGGCGTCCAGGCGGGGCGAGCCGCCGAGGCCCGCAAGGCGGCGGGCACCCTCGCGCAACAGCTGATCCACGGTGCTCATGGCGCTATGTTAGCCTGCCGCCCCCGCTGCAGATCAGGTTCAGGTCGCCGCCATGGCAGGAAAGAACAGCCAGTTCGAAACCAGGGTCATCCACGCCGGCGAGACCAGCGACGCCGCGACCGGCGCGGTGATGCCGCCGATCGTCACCAGCACGACCTTCGAATGGGAAGCCCTGGGGCAGCCGCGGGAGCACATCTACACCCGCTCGTCGAACCCGACGCGGGACGCGCTGGAGCGCTGCGTGGCCGAGCTCGAGTCCGGCGTCCGGGCGCTGGCTTATGCTTCCGGCCAGGCGGCATCCGCCGGCGTCCTCGACCTGCTGGACGCCGGCAGCCACGTGATCGCACCCCTGGACTTCTACGGCGGCACCCGCCGCCTCTTCGACCAGGTGCGCCGGCGCACCGGGGCGCTCGAGTTCAGCTGGGTGGACATGACGGACCCGGCACGCGTTGCGGCCGCGATCCGTCCGGCCACGAAGCTGATCTGGATCGAGACGCCGACCAACCCGCTGCTCAAGATCACCGACATTGCGGCCATCGTGGCCATCGCCCGCAAACACAAGGTGCTGACCTGCGTGGACAACACCTTTGCCACGCCCTGTTTCCAGCGGCCGCTGGAGCTCGGTGTCGACATCGTCATGCATTCGGCCACGAAGTACTTCGGCGGGCACTCCGACGTGCTCGGCGGGATCAACGTGGTGGCCGACGCGGAACTGGGGAAGCAGCTGCACCTGCTGCGCAGCGCGTCTGGCGGCGTGCTTGGCCCCTTCGACTCGTACCTGGTGCTCCGGGGCATCAAGACGCTGGCGCTGCGCATGGAGCGTCACTGCTCCAACGCGCTGGCAATCGCCCGGCACCTCGAGAAGCACCCGCGCGTGGCGACCGTCTATTACCCCGGGCTGCCGGCGCACCCCCAGCACGTGCTGGCGAAGCGGCAGATGGGCGGTCAGGGTGGCGGGATCGTTTGTTTCGAGATTGACGGGGATGGAGCCGCCGTTGGTGCCTTCCTGAACCGCCTGCAGGTATTCACGGTGGCCGAGAGCCTGGGCGCCGTCGAGAGCCTCGCCGGGCAGCCGATGACCATGAGCCACTCCAGCGTCCCGCTGGA
>CAZTGY010000367.1:0-3146 GCA_964613445.1 uncultured Chromatiaceae bacterium
GCGATCACGTCTACAAGATGGACTACGGGCCGATGATCGCCTTTCACGTGGAACGCTCGGCGGACATCACCATCGGCATGGTCCAGGTGCCGATCGCGACGGCCCATGAATTCGGCATCGCCACCGTGGACGCGGAACAGCGCATCGTCAATTTCCACGAGAAGCCCGCCAATGCCCAGCCGATGCCTGGCCGCAGCGACGTGGCCCTCGCCTCGATGGGCATCTACGTGTTCGGGCGCGACTACCTGCGTCGGGTGCTGACGGCCGATGCGGCCGATGCCGCTTCCGCGCACGATTTCGGCAAGAACATCATCCCGGGGGCCATCCAGGGCAGCAGGGTCTTTGCCTATCCGTTCCAGAGCGTGGAGACTCAGGCACAGGCCTACTGGCGGGACGTCGGCACCGTGGATGCATTCTACTCGGCCAACATGGAGCTGATATTCGTCAGCCCCGAGCTGAATCTCTACGACTCCGAATGGCCCATCTGGACATACCAGGAGCAGATGCCCTGCGCCAAGTTCGTGCTGGACGAGGAGGGGCGCCGGGGCGTCGCGATCAATTCCATGGTGGCCGGTGGCTGCATCATTTCCGGCGCCAGCATCCGGGAGTCGCTGCTGTTCTACGACGTCACGGTCGACGAGCGGTCCGAGATATTCCGGTCCGTACTGCTGCCCCATGTGACCGTCGGGCGGGGCTGCCGCATCTCGCGGGCCATCATCGACGAGGGTTGCAGCGTCCCCGACGGCATGGTGATTGGCGCGGACGCCGGCCGGGACCGGGAGCGGTTCCACGTCACCGAGCAAGGCGTGGTCCTCGTCACGGAGGACATGCTGCGGGCCGAAGCGTCCCGCCCGGCCGCTCAGCCGGCCGTGGCCGTCACAGACGCGGCGCGCTGAGTCCGGTTGGCTGCCGGGTGAACGCTTCACTGCTCAACGGGCAGCGCCGGGCCGGCGTCCTGCTGCACCCGACGTCATTGCCCGGGAACTGGGAAGCCGGGGTACTCGGCGCCGAGGCGTACCGCTTCATCGACTGGCTGCGGGATGGCGGCTTCGGCATCTGGCAGATGCTGCCGGTGGGTCCCGTCGGCGAGTCCCTGTCGCCGTACCAGATGACGTCGGCGTTTGCCGGCAATCCCCGCTTCATCGATCCCGGATCCCAGCCCGTCGCCCGCTGGCTGCCTGCCAGCCATCCCTTCGGCGGCGGCTCCTGGGAGTCGCGGCGGGCACTGCTCCATGAGGCGTGGCTTGGCTTCTCGTCCGGCGCGAGCCAGGAAGACAAGGCGGAGTATCACGCGTACTGGCAGGTCCACCGCCCCTGGCTGCTGCCCTTCGCGCTGTTCCGGGTGGCGCGCCGCCGCCACGGCGATGCCGGCTGGTGGACCTGGCCGGAGGCCGTGCGTCGCCGGCAACCGGAGGCCATGGCGGGCCTGCTGAAGGATGCCTCCGGCGAGATTCGCGAGATCGTGTTCGAGCAATGGGTCTTCGACCGCCAGTGGCTGGCATTGCGCGCCCGGGCCCGCCTGCAGGGGATCAGCCTGCTGGGCGACCTGCCGATCTACGTGGACCTGGACAGCGCCGATGTCTGGTGGCATCGCCGGCTGTTCCGCGTCGATGAGGATGGCAGGCCCGCGGCCGTCGCGGGGGTCCCGCCTGATTACTTCAGCGAGACGGGCCAGCTGTGGGGCAATCCGCTCTACGACTGGGATGCCATGCGCGGGGACGGCTTCCGCTGGTGGGTGGAACGCGTGCGGGCCCAGCTCCGCTGGTTCGACTTCCTGCGCATTGATCACTTCCGTGGCCTGGAGGCGTACTGGCAGGTTCCCGCCGGGGCCGGCAGCGCCAGGGAGGGGGCCTGGCAGCCTGGGCCGGGGGCAGACCTGCTGGATGTCCTCGGCGCTGCCTGCGGCGGCCAACCCTTCCTGGCGGAGGATCTCGGGACCATCACGCCCGCCGTGCACGAGCTCCGCCGGCGATTCGGGCTGCCAGGCATGCTGATCGCCCAGTTCGCCTTCGACGGTTCCGCCGATAACCCCTATCTGCCCGTGAACCAGGTGGGCGACGCGGTGATCTACTCGGGAACCCACGACAACGACACCGTCCTTGGCTGGTACCGCGGGCTTGACGCGGGCGCCAGGGACTACGTCCACGAGGTGCTGGCCTGCGGGCCCGACGACATGCCCGGCGCGCTGCTCCGCTCGGTCTGGGAGTCCCGGGCCGAGGTCGCGATCTTCCCGCTTCAGGATCTCCTCGGCCTGGGGACTGAGGCGCGAATGAACACGCCCTCGACGGTGACCGGCAACTGGACCTGGCGATTCAGCTGGTCACAGGTGCGCGACGGACTGGCAGCGGACTGCCGGCGTCACGGCCGGGAGGCCGGCCGCGAGCGGCAGGAAGGAGCGGTCGCCGGCGCTTGGGCGGCGGCTGCTCAGCCCGTGCCCGCGAGCCGCGCGTAAAGCGCCTCGTAAAGCGGAGCCTGGTGGCGCCAGGAAAAGTCCGCGGCCATGCCGTTCTGCTGCAGCGCTGCCCACAGTTCCGGCTGTGCGTGCCAGGCCAGCACTTCACTGATCGCCCAGGCCAGTCCCTCGGCGTTGGCGTGCTTGAAGACGCTGCCAGTACCCGCCCGGGTGTGGCGGTCGAAGTGCTGCACGGTGTCCTTGAGCCCGCCGGTCTCGCGGACGATGGGCACGGACCCGTAGCGGAGCGCGTACATCTGCGTCAGGCCGCAGGGCTCGTACAGGGATGGGACGAGGAAGGCGTCGGATCCGGCGAAGACCAGCCGGGCGAGCACCTCGTCATGGGCGTCGAAGTAGTGGATCGATTCCGGGTAGGCTGAGGCCAATTCCCGGAGCTGGGTGGCATAACGTTCCTCGCCCTGGCCGACCACCACGACCTGGACGGCGCGCTGCCCAAGCAGTGGAGCGAGGGCCGCAACCACGAGCTCGATGCCCTTCTGCCCGGCCAGTCGCGTCACCATGCCCAGTAGCGGGACGGGCGACGAACCGGCGAGACCCGCGCGCGCGATCAATGCGTCCCGGCAGGTCCTCCTGCCGGCGAGATCCCGCGCATCGAACCTGGCGGGGAGGGCCGCATCCGTCGCCGGGTTCCAGGCGGCGTAGTCGACGCCGTTCAGTATGCCCACCAGCCGGT
>CAZTGY010000368.1:0-3132 GCA_964613445.1 uncultured Chromatiaceae bacterium
GGGGCGCGGCTGAAGCCGCTCCTACTGCTCATGTTCTCGGCCAGTGCCCATTCCGGCGTGCTGCCGGAGGAACGCGCCGACACGCTCTACCACTACTACGACGGCGGCGGCGTGCAGATCGACGGTCCGTCGGTGCTGGTGCGGAAGTCGGTGGGCGAGAAGGTCTCGCTCTCGGGCAGCTATTACGTCGACTCGATCAGCAGCGCCTCGATCGACGTCGTCACGACCGGCGCCAGCCCGAATGGCTACAGCGAGGAGCGCACCCAGTACGGCGCCGGCGTCGACTACCTGCGCGGCGACACGACCATGAGCTTCGGCTACAGCACCAGCGATGAGACCGACTACCAGGCAGACACCCTGAACTTCGGGATCAGCCAGGACGTGTTCGGGGGACTCACCACCATCTCGCTGGGGTACGGCAGCGGGTCCGACGAGGTCGGCAGGCGGGGTGACGAGGAGTTCAGCGAGGAAGTGGACCGTCATGCGTACCGCCTTGGCGTCGCCCAGGTCATCACCCGCAACCTGATCCTGGGCATGTCCTACGAGGTCGTGGCCGACGAGGGCTACCTGAACAACCCCTACCGCCAGGTCCGCTACGTGGATCCCGGCGATCCGGCCAACTGGCTCACCCAGCGCGAGGTCTATCCCGAAACCCGCGCGAGCAACGCCGTGGCGCTCCGGGGCAAGTACTACCTGCCGTACCGGGCCGCGGTCTCCGGCGAGTACCGCTTCTTCACGGACGACTGGGGCATCGACGCCCACACGATCGAGTTCGGCTATGTCCAGCCCTTCCAGTCGAAGTGGCTCTTCGACTTCAAGTACCGCTTCTACACCCAGTCCGCCGCGGACTTCTACAGCGACCTGTTTCCCTATGCCGATGCCCAGAACTACCTGGCCCGGGACAAGGAGCTCAGCACCTTCCAGAGCCAGGGGCCCCACGTGGGCGTGACCTACACCTTCCTCGACCGGCAGGGCGAGCGGCCGATGAAGAGCACGGTGAACGTCTTCGTGGACTACTACATGTTCAGCTACGACGACTTCCGGGACCTCCGCGTCGACGTGGATGCCGGTACCGAGCCGCTGTACGACTTCGACGCCAGCGTCGTGCAGCTGTTCTTCTCCCTCTGGTTCTGACGCCACGCCCGGCGGTACCATCCGGCTCGTTCCCCGGCGGACCACCTGCGATGCGCGTGATCCCGTTTTGTGCCTGCCTGCTGCTGCTGGCCGCATTGCCCGTGCGGGCGGAGTGGTACAGCGATGTGCAGGAGAAGATGGGCACGAAGGTCGAGATCCAGCTGTGGGCCGACAGCGAGGCGGCGGCCAGGCCGCTGCTCGCCGCCGGCATGGCGGAGTTCGACCGCATCGAGTCCTGGATGAGCACCTACCGGGAGGACTCGGAGATCTCCGGCGTCAACCGGCTTGCGGCCCGCGGGCCGGTGCGCGTTTCCGGGGAGCTCTTCGGCATCGTCCGGAAGTCCCTCGAGCTTTCGGTGCTGTCGGACGGCGCCTTCGACATCACCTTCGACAGCGTGGGGAAGCTGTATGACTTCCGGGCGGGCGTCCGCCCCGATGCCGAGGTGATCCGCAGGAACCTCCCCGGCATCAATTACCGGCACGTCATCCTCGACCCTGCCGCCTCCACCATCCGCTTCACGCAGGAGGGCACGCGCATCAACCTGGGCGGCATCGGCAAGGGCTATTCCTGCGACCGCGTGGCCGACCTGCTGCGCAAGGCCGGCGTGCGTTCGGGCCGGGTGAATGCGGGGGGCGACACGCGCCTGATTGGCAAGCGCCTCGCCGCGACCGGGGAGGGCAGGCCGTGGATGGTCGGCATCCGTGACCCCGACGCGGACGACCGCTGGGTCACGCGCTTGGCGCTGGATGACGAGGCAATCTCGACGGCCGGCGACTACGAGCGCTTCTTCGACGAGGACGGGGTCCGCTACCACCACATCATCAACCCGAAGACCGGCGACTCGGCCCGCGGGGTCCGCAGCGTCACCGTCATCGGCCCGGATGCCACGATGACCGACGGCCTGGACAACGCCGTGTTCATCATGGGCCCCGAGCGGGGCCTCGCGCTGATCGACGCGACGCCCGGCTACGCCGCCGTCGTGATCGATGCCGACCACAACGTCCGCGTCTCGAAGACCCTCCAGTCCCGCTAACTTCAGAAGCACCGGGTTTGGGATCTGGGGATTTCTGCGCCAGTGCAGCGAATCCAGTTGAAGAGGCCAGATTGGTCCCGGGCCCTGAGGCCTGCTGACGGGGGAGAATCCGGGCTGGTCATGGGGCTGGCAATGTCGCGACGTCGGCGCGTGCACGTTCGGGGCGGGTACTACCACGTCACGCTCCGGGGCAATCATCGGCAGGACATCTTCCAGGATCCTGCTGACCGGTCGGCGCTGGACGCCATCGCAAGGGGGGCGAGCGAGCGCACCGGGGCGCGGGTGATCGCCTATTGCTGGATGACCAACCACATTCATCTGGTCGTTCGGATCGACCAGCAGCCGCTCGGCGACCTGATGCAGATCATCGGCTCCAGGTATGCCCGGTACCTGCAGCGTCGCTGCGGGACCACGGGCCACCTGTTCGAGCGGCGCTACCACACGGTCCTCGTGACCCGGCAGGAGCAATTGCTACACGTCGTGCGGTATGTGCACCTCAATCCGGTGCGCGCCACTCTGGTGGCTGCGCCGGGTGACTACCCGTGGTCCAGTCACCGCTGCTACGCGGGCCTGGTTGACGTGCCATGGATTCATCCGGACGCCGTGCTCGGACCGCTGGCACCGGGGTCTGTTGAAGCCCGCCAGGTATTCGCCCGATTCTGTGGGGAAGCGGTTCAGTCACCCGAAGTCATGGACATCGCCCGGGAGATCCTCGCGGAGCGAGCCGCCAACGACGCCGTCATCGGTCCGAGTCGGCGCCGACCGGGGAGAACCGTTGACGAAATCGTCGCCACGGTGTGCCAACGGGCCGGTGTGCCAGAGGAGCATCTCTCAGAGCCGGGCAAGAACCATGTTTTGTCCCGACTGCGCGCCGAGATTGCCGTTATCGCCACCCGGGAGGGTGCTGCGACGTATACCGAAATCGCCCGGCGCTTCAATCGTGACCTGTCGTCGATATCCCAGG
>CAZTGY010000369.1:0-3126 GCA_964613445.1 uncultured Chromatiaceae bacterium
ACCCGATTCTCGGGGGATGGGGGTCGCGGATGAAGCCGCTCCTACGGCGGCCGAGTTCGCGCTGTTGCGGCTCTTCCGCGAGCTGCTGGGTGCGCCCGTCGGCCCGGACGACGACTTCTTCGCCAGGGGCGGCCATTCGCTGCTCGCCACGCGCCTGGTCGCGCGGGTCGAGGCGGAGCTGCACGCCACGCTGCCCCTGCGCGCCGTGTTCGAGGCGCCGACGGTGCGCGGGCTGGCGGCGCAGATTCCGCCCGGCCTGCCGGTAGGAGCGCCTTCAGGCGCGACCCTCCGTCACTCGGCATCGCGCCTGAAGGCGCTCCTACCGGAAGCCGCCGCGCCGCTGTCCCTCGTGCAGCAGCGCCTCTGGTTCCTCGACCGGCTCGAGCCCGGCAATTCCGCCTATCACCTGGCCCTGGCTTTCGAGCTGCGCGGCGAGCTGGACCGCGCGGCACTGCAGTCGGCCCTGGACCAGCTGGCCATCCGCCACGGCAGCCTGCGCACGTCCTTCCGGGACAGGGATGGCGAGCCCGAGCAGGTGATTGCGCCGCCCGCCGCCTTTCCCCTGCAGGCGGTGTCGACGGTGCCCGCGCAGGTCGCCACGCGGGCGGGCGACTTCGTGGCGGCGCCATTCAGCCTGGGTGCGGGCCCGCTGGCGCGGGCGCTGCTGATCCACAGCGAGCCGGGGGTCCACACGCTCGTGCTCGTGCTCCATCACATCGTGGCCGATGGCTGGTCGCTCAGCGTGCTCAACCGCGAACTCGGCCTGTGCTACGCGGCCGCCCGGCATGGCACCAGCGCCGATCTCCCGCCGCTGGCAACGGACTACGCCGCGTATGCCCGCGAACAGCGCCGCGCGCTCGCCGGCGGCGAGCTGGCACGCCAGCTGGCCTGGTGGCAGGCGCAGCTGCGGGGCGCGCCGCCGTTCCTGGAGTTGCCCATCGACCGGCCCCGGGCCGCGGTGGTCTCCTCACGCGGCGCGCGGCTCACGCGCACGCTGCCGCTCCGGTTGCAGGAGGAACTTGGTGCACTGGCCCGGGCCGAGGGCTGCACGCTCTTCATGGTCCTCCTGGCGGCCTTCGACGTACTGCTGGCCCGGCAGGCCGGGACGGAGGACGTGCTGGTCGGCACGCCGATCGCCGGCCGTCCCCGGTCGGAGCTGGAGGGGCTGGTCGGCTTCTTCGTGAACACGCTCGTGCTGCGCACGGACCTGCGCGGCAACCCGACGGTCCGGGAGCTGCTCGGCCGGGTCCGCGCCATGACCCTGGGCGCCTACGAGCACGCGGAGGTTCCCTTCGAACTGCTGGTGGAGTCCCTGCAGCCGCCGCGCGCCACGAATCGCACGCCGCTCTTCCAGGTGCTGTTCAACCTGCACAGCGAGCCCGGCGCGCTGCTGGAGCTGGATGGCCTCGGGTTGCGGCCGGTGGCCGTTCCGCGCCACACCGCGAAATTCGACCTGAGCGTCTCGCTGGCGGCCACGGCGGCCGGCCTCGCGGTGACCGTCGAGTACGGCAGCGACCTCTTCCTGGCGGCGACCATCGAGCGCTTCCTCGCCGACTTCGCGGTGCTGCTGTCCGGTTTCGTCACGAGTCCCGGCGCGCGGCTGACGGCGTTGCCGTTCGCGCCCGCGGAGCGCGAGCCCGCGGTCAGCGTGGCGCCGGTGGCCGCGCTGAACCTGGCCGCGGCCTTTGCGGAGCAGGCGGCGGCGCGCCCGGCGGCGCCGGCGGTGAGCGCGCCCGCGTCGTCGCGCTGTCCCGCCACGGACTGGAGCTACCGGGCGCTGGCCGGGGAGGTCGCGGCGATCGCCGCGGCGCTGGCCCGCCGGGACCTGGAGCCCGGGGACCGGGTGGGGCTGTGGTTCGGCCAGGGCGCGGGCCAGGTGGCCGGCATGCTCGGCGTGGCGCAGGCCGGTGGGGTGTACGTCCCGCTGGACCCGTTCGCGCCGGCGGCGCGGCTCGAGCGGATCATCCGGGATGCGGGCGTGCGGATCGTGGTGACGGACCTGTCCGCGCCGGACTGGCCGGCGGCCCTCGCGGGCGCGGGGCTCGTGGTGATCCGGCGGGAGGAATTGCCGCCGGCGCCGGGGTCGGCGCCGCCCGCCAACCCGGACGCGCTGGCCTATCTCCTCTACACCTCCGGCAGCACGGGCGCCCCGAAGGGCGTGCCCCAGACCCACCGCAACGTCGTGCACTTCGTGCGCGCCTGGTCCGCCAATCTCGGCCTTGCCCCGGCCGACCGCCTGAGCCTGCTGTCCACCGGCGGCTACGACGCGGCCGTGCAGGACATCTTCGGCGCGCTCCTGACGGGCGCGTCGGTCTGCCCGCTGGATGTGCGCCGGCTGGACCGGGAGACGCTGCTCGATCGCGTGGCGGACCGGGGACTCACCGTGCTCCACGGGACGCCGACGGTGTACCGCTACCTGTTCGGCGGCCACGTGGCCTGCCGCCAGGACCTGTCCCGGGTCCGGCTGGTCGTGCTGGGCGGTGAGGTGGCGCGGCGCGCCGATTTCGAGCTGTTCCGTGCCCGTTTCCGCCGGGGTGCGCGCTTCGTGAACGGCTACGGCCTGACCGAGGCCACCGCCGTCACCCAGTGGTTTGCCGATCACGACACGCACCCGCGCGGCCAGCAGCTGCCCATCGGCCGGCCGCTGCTGCCGGCGGCGGCGGGGCAGCGCGTCCTGCTGCTCGACGAGTCCGGCGCCCCCGCGCCGATCGTCGGCGAACTAGTCATCGAGAGCCCGCACGTGACGCCGGGCTACTGGGCAGGGCCGGTAGGAGCGCCTTCAGGCGCGACCCCGTCCCCGGGCCGCTTCCACACCGGCGACATCGCGCGGTATCTCCCCGACGGCAACCTGGCCTTCGTCGGCCGCCGGGACGAGCGGGTGAAGGTCGCCGGCATCCGCGTCGAGCCGGGCGAGATCGAGGCGGCCCTGCGCACGCTGCCGGCCATCGACGAGGCCGTCGTGCTGCCCCTGGAGGAGGTGCCCGGCGAGCCCGTGCTGGCCGCGTACTTCACCGTGCAGCCGGGTACCGCCGTGCCCGGCACCGTCGCCCTGCGCGCGCACCTCGGCGCGCTGCTGCCTGCCGCGCTCGTCCCCGCCCGCTTCACCGCCCGCGACGCGCTGCCCCG
>CAZTGY010000370.1:0-3116 GCA_964613445.1 uncultured Chromatiaceae bacterium
CGTCGGTGACCAGCTTCCGGAAGGCCTGCACGTTGGTGGCCCGGACTTGCGGCGGCGCATCGTCCTGGATGTTGAGGGCATCCACGCTGGCGAACTTGCCCCTCTTCTGCACCCAGGCGGCGAGCTTCTGGACTTCGGCCAGATCGGGCGGGTTGTCCACGTCGTCCTCGGGGCCGTGGGCAATGATGATCACCGCTTCGTTCCGCCGATCGGTGCTCAGCGCCTGCGCGTGATCGAGCAGGATCCTGGCAACGAGCGGATCGTCATTGATCGGCTCGGCCATGAGGATTCGCGCCTTGCTGGTGACCCGGGGCACGGCGACATAGGCCGCCTTGTCCCGCTGGCCGAGGATGTACTGCCACTGCCGGTAGAGCGACTTGTGCTCGCTGGACTCCGGATCGACAGCCACGATGGTGGTGACGCCCTGGGCATTCAGGTCATCCACCGCCTGCTGCAGGGCTTCCGACGTGGTCATGGCCATGCCGAAGCTGACGGCCGTGGGGCGCTTGCCCGCAAACGGCGCGAGTCGTTCGGTGAAGAGGACATCCGATGACTCGTTGATGCCGTGGTTAAGCACGAGCACGCCGACCTTCCCCTTCGTTCCCTCGGGGCTGATGTACCAGGCGTAGTCCGCCCGCATCATGTTCATGATCATGTGGAGCGCGGGGTCGGGGACCTTGTCGAACACCGGGATGGCGGCCTTCAGCTTGGCCGTCATCTCCGGGGTGTGGTCGTGGGGAATCATCGCGTGACGTCCGGGCTGGAGTTTGGCCGGCGGCGCGTTGACGTCCGCGGAGTGAAGTACCGGGGCAAACAGCACGACGACGCAGGAAGCGAGGGCTGCAATAACTCGTCGACCGTTCTTGTTCATGTCCGCTCCTTGAAAGTCGGCTGGTTCGGCTGCCCTTCGCGGACAGCCGGCAGCGGCGGACTATAGCAGCAAGGCGACAGATGTCTTGAAAGTGTCGATAAGAGTCCACCGCGTGGCCGTCCTGTAGGAGCGGCTTCAGCCCCGACCCCTTCCTGGCCAATCGCATCCGCGCGTCCCTGGCGCGAAGCGAGTCGCGGCTGAAGCCGCTCCTACAGAATGGCGACCACGGGCGCGTGGTCCGACGGCTTGTCCAGCTTGCGGGGCGCCACGTCGATGGTCGCGCCGGAGCAGGTGGCCGCCAGCGCCTTCGACGCCAGGATCAGGTCGATCCGCAGGCCGTGGTTGCGGCGAAAGCCCATCATCCGGTAGTCCCACCAGGAGAAGGACTTTGCCGGCTGGTCGAACAGCCGGAAGGTGTCCACCAGGCCCAGGTTCAGCAGGGCCGTGAGCCGCTCCCGTTCGGGAACACTGCACAGGACCTGGTCCCGCCACTGCTCCGGGTCGTGCACGTCCCGGTCCTCCGGCGCGATGTTGAAGTCGCCCACGATGGCCAGGCGCTCGTGGCGCTTCAGCTCGCCGGCCAGGTAGCCTGCCAGCGCGTCCAGCCAGTCCAGCTTGTAGCGGTACTTGTCGGAGCCGACGCTCTGGCCATTGGGCACGTACACGTTGATCACCCGCGTGCCGCCGTAGGTGGCGGCGATCACCCGGCGCTGGTCGTCGCTGAAATCCGGGATGCCGGTGGCCACGTCGGCCGGCTCCTCCCGGGAGAGCAGGGCGACGCCGTTGTAGGCCTTCTGCCCGTCCAGCACGCAGCGGTAGCCGGTGGCCTCGATCTCCGCCAGCGGGAACTTGCCGGCCTCGGTCTTTATTTCCTGCAGGGCCAGCACGTCGGGCTGGTGGGCGTTCAGCCAGTCGACCACGTGGGCCAGGCGCTGGCGGATGGAATTGACGTTCCAGGAGGCGAGCTTCATGGGCGATGGGTACCTGCCTAAGTGAAATCCCCAATACCCCGGCAGGCCGTCACGCGCAACCCTGCCGGCTGAGATCGTCGCGGAATGGAGCCTTCGATGAGGATTCCCGCCCTGCTCGCCATGCTGGCGAGCCTCATCGCGCCGGCATCCGGCAGTGCCGCAGACGCCCTGATGCAGGCCGCACAGGCGCAGTTCAAGCCGATTCCCGCCCAGCCGCCCGCCCTGCCGGGCAACCCCGCGACACCCGCCAGGGTCGAGCTGGGGAAGATGCTGTTCTTCGACCCGCGGCTCTCCGCAAGCCATACGATCAGCTGCAACTCCTGCCACAACGTCGGCCTGGCCGGCGTGGACGTGGCGGAGAAATCGATCGGGCACAAGTGGCAGAAGGGAGGCCGCAATTCACCGACGGTCTTCAACGCCGTGTTCAACACCGCCCAGTTCTGGGACGGCCGGGCGAAGGACCTGGAGGAGCAGGCGGGCGGGCCCATGGTCAATCCGCTCGAGATGGCCTCGCCGAAGGAGCATGTCACCGAGCAGCTGCGGGGCATCCCCGGCTACGTGGCGGCCTTCAAGGCGGCCTTTCCGGGCGAAGCGAGTCCCGTCACACTGGCCAATGCCCAGAAGGCCATCGCCGTCTTCGAGGCCACCCTGATCACCCCCAATGCGCCCTTCGACAGGTACCTGAAGGGCGACGCTGCCGCGCTGAACGCCACCCAGACCGCCGGCCTGAAGCTCTTCATCGACAAGGGCTGCGCCGCCTGCCACAACGGCATCAACGTGGGTGGGGGCCGGTACGCGCCGTTCGGCATCGTGGAGAAGCCGGGCGCCGAGCTGCTGCCAGCCGCCGACAAGGGCCGCTTCACGGTGACGAAGACAGCCGGCGATGAATACGTCTTCAAGGTGCCGACGCTGCGGAACATCGAGCTGACGGCACCGTACTTCCACTCCGGAAGGTCCTGGGACCTGCGCCAGGCCGTCGCGGTGATGGCTGCCAGCCAGCTCGGCCTGCCGGTGACGGACGAAGAGGCGGGCAAGATCGTTGCCTTCCTCGGCGCCTTGACGGGCGAGCAGCCGAAGATCGTCTACCCGGTGCTGCCGCCCGGCGTCGCCGCAACCCCGCGACCGCAGACCTAGGGCTCGGGTGCAGCACCCGCCGGCGCTCGAAACCTGAGGAGCGCCGGGTTACGCTCCCGCGGGTCAGCCGTTACCGCCACGGGACGCCAGATCATGCGCCGGTCCTCCTCGTTGAGCCTGATCCTCATGCTGCTCGCCGC
>CAZTGY010000371.1:0-3112 GCA_964613445.1 uncultured Chromatiaceae bacterium
CTACACCGGCTGCAATCCACGCGGCATGATGCTGTCCCGGGACAAGGTCCTGTCGAAGCAGATCCTGACCTACCACCGGATCCCGACGCCACAGTTCGCGCTGTTCCGGCGCGGCCGCCGCTACCGGCTGTCGAAGAAGCTGACCTATCCGCTGTTCGTGAAATCAGCCACGGAGGACGCATCACTGGGAATCTCCCAGGCCTCCATCGTGGAGGATCGCGCCCACCTGAAGGAGCGCATCGATTTCATCCACGATCACACGAAGACCGACGCGCTGGTGGAGGAATACATCGAGGGCCGGGAGCTCTACGTGGCGGTGGATGGCAACGAGCGGCTGACCACGTATCCCGTGTGGGAGATGGACTTCGGCACGCTGCCCGACGTGATGGCTGGCATTGCCACCCGCAAGGTGAAATGGGACCGGAAATACCAGCAGAAGCACGGAATCCGCACGGGCAAGGCGGCCGATCTCAGTCCCGCCGCGGAGGAACAGCTCAGCCGCTACAGCAAGCGCATCTACCGCGCGCTGCACCTCTCCGGCTACGCGCGCATGGATTTCCGGCTCCGGCCCGACGGCCGCGTGTACCTGCTCGAGGCCAACTGCAATCCGAACCTGAGCAAGAACGAGGATTTTGCCGCCGCCGCCGCCAATGGCGGGGTGGCCTACGAGGCGCTGCTGGAGCGGTTCATGCGCCTCGGGCTCGGCTACGAAGTGGAGTGGCGGGAGTAGTTACGCCGGTCCGGGTAGCTGCGCCAGGTAGTCCATCGCTGCCTGCAGCGTGATCACATCGGCGTAGCGGCGGCCCACATCCCGCAGGTTGTCCTGGTGGGGGCCCTCTTCCATGTCGCCGCAGCAGTCCTCGGGGACCATCGTCCGGTAGCCGTGGGAGAAGCTGTCCACGATGGTCGCGCGGACGCAGCCGCTGGTGACGCAGCCGGTGACGAACACGGTGTCAACGCCGGCCTTGGTCAGGAATGTCTGGAGCGGCGTGCCGAAGAACATCGACGGTGCCGACTTCGCGAAGTGGAAATCGTAGGCCGGGTCGTGGATGCGCTCATCCATGACGGTCGAAGGGTCGCCATGGAACCAGCCCGAGTAGAGCGTGTCGATCTTCCAGTAGGCCATGTCCCGGGCACTGCCCCAGGCCGTGGCGCAGGTGGCCACGGGAACGTTCAGGCGCCGGGCCTCGCGAAGGAGGACGGCGGTATTCTCCACCGCCCGATGCACGTGGGGTGAGCGCCCCATCCGGAACTCGGGCCTGGTGAAGCCCGCCTGCAGGTCCACGACGATGACCGCCGGCCGCGCCCCGTAGCCTATCGACTTCGAGCCGTAGCCGGCTGCGCTGAATCCGTCCGACATGATCCGTGCCTCCACGCGGCCGATACAGACATGTTGCCTGCATCGGCCCCCGGCCGGAAAGGCGGCTCAGAACGCGGCGGTAAGCATCACCCAGTACTTGCTGGTGTCGGTCGAGAGATCGTCGGCGTCGTAGGTAGCGCCCTTCAGCAGCACGGCGTAGTGCTTGCCGATGGGCCAGTTGGCCGAGAAGTCGACCTCGGTGCCCCAGTCCGCACTGCCGGTCTGGGCGCTGAAGTCGTGGGCCCGCAGTATCAGGTCGGCGCCGAGTGCCTTGCCCGTGACGGCCACGTACAGGTCCTCAACCCCCGCGTCGGGCGTCGTCAGGAACTTGTCGGCCCATCCCTGGAAGGCGTGCAGGGTGGCGAGTGGCGTGCGGAAGGCGCTGCCCGCCGCGCTGTCGCCTTCCAGCATCTCCCAGCCGAGCTTGAAGCCGATCTGTGCTGCGCTCAGGCTGGCCTCGATGAGGGAATAGCCGGCATCGTAGTCAACGGGATTGTCGCCGTAGTCGGTCTGCCGGGCGAACTCGAGCGCGTAGCCCAGCTTCCAGCCGGTGGCCACATCGGCGGCACCCGTAGCCCGGAGCCCGAACGTCCCGTTGGAGAGATTGTCGGCGTTTTCGAAGTCCATCAGGTACCCGTAGGCCGACAGCGTCATCAGCGGCGCCGCGGACCAGCTGGCGTCCAGCAGGTGCGTGTTGCTGTCGAGGTCCGCCGGCGGGGTGCCGTCGTCCGGTCCCTGGATCCGGTTGACCTGGCCGACCCACGAGTAGGAAGTGGTCAGCTGCTTGCCGAAGCGGTGGCTGATGCCGGCCGCGTCGAAGGTCTGCTCATTCTGCCGCCAGCCGACCCCGCCCACGAAGCGCTGGTTGGCCCGCTCGATCCGCTGGCGTCCCAGGATGACCTCCGTGTCCGTCCAGCCCGTGTAGCGAAGCAGCGCCTGGTTGAGGTCGGTGCCCTCGGGGTCGGTCACGCCCGGCCGGTCGGTGACGCCGTTGCGCGTGTCGTTGAAGTTGTCGGCGCCGATGTGCCGGACATCGTCCACCTCCAGCAGGACGCCGAACCCGGCGATCGGCTTCGGTGCCACGGTCAGGCGCGAGCGCAGCGTGTTGGCCCAGGCTTCCTTTGCGAATGCATCGTCATCCACCGCCTCGAAGCGGTAGCGGAAGCCCAGGTTCACCGTGCTGCCGGCGACGGCAGCGGCCAGGTCCTCGGTCAGGTTTGCCCCGTTCGTCACCGGTGCGGCGAGCAGCGCCGCGCCGGTGATGGTTGCTGCGGCTACGGCCCGCCGGCCTGCTTTAGTAAACATCATGCACCGTGTTGTAGACGTTGAATTTGCCAGTCGGTGTGATGATGCGCGGCCCCTTGATGACTTTCTTCAGCTTGCGCGTCTTGTCGTCCACCACCACTATCGCGGATTCCTCTTCCTTGCCGCTCCAGACCGAGAACCAGACTTCGTCGCCCGCCTCGTTGTACTCGGGCTGCACGATGCGCTTGGGTCCGGGGCCGAGCTTCGCCCACTCACCGATGGGCAGCACCTTGTATCCCGCATCCAGGTTGTCGATGTCGAAGACGGCCACCGACTGGCTGATCCCGGGCTCGGGATTGAGGGGCGTGTCGACCCAGAGGTTCCGGGACTTCGGGTGCGTCTTGACGAACAGCGACCCGCCGCCCTGGCCCTTGAGTACCTTCACGACCTTCCAGGCCTGCTTCGGGTGCTTGTCCGGGTCGGTCCCGATCAAGGTGACCTTGTCGT
>CAZTGY010000372.1:0-3088 GCA_964613445.1 uncultured Chromatiaceae bacterium
GCGCTCGTGCCGGCGGGCGCGGCAACCTGCCGGAGCACCGGCTTCGAGGAGGAGCGGTTGGACTCGGCGATCCAGGACGCCCAGTCGTTCCGGAACCAGAGGGTTGGCAGCAGGTGCAGCTCGGCCGCGTCCGGGCCCCGGTTGGTGGCCGTGATGCGGACCAGGATGTCATCCGGCCCGGCCTTCGCGTACTCCACGAGCACGTCGAAGTAGCGGTTGTCGTTGAAGACGCCGGTGTCGAGGAGCTCGTACTCCATTTCCTGCCGGGTGCGCCGGCGATTGGTCTCCACCAGGTCGCCGTAGGGGAACGCCTCCTGCGGGTACTTGTAGAGGAACTTCATGTAGGCGTGGGTCGGCGTGCTGTCCAGGTAGAAGTAGTACTCCTTCACGTCCTCCCCATGGTTGCCCTCGCTGTTGGTCAGTCCGAAGAGGCGCTCCTTGAGGATGGGGTCCTTGCCGTTCCACATCGCCAGCGCGAAGCACAGGTGCTGCTTGTCGTCGGAGAGTCCGGCGATGCCGTCCTCGCCCCAGCGGTAAGCCCGGGAGCGGGCGTGGTCGTGGGTGAAGAAGTTCCAGGCGTCGCCGTTCGGGCTGTAGTCCTCCCGGACGGTGCCCCACTGGCGCTCGCTCAGGTAGGGGCCCCATTTCCTCCAGGGAATGCCGGCTTCCCGCGCATCGGTCAGGCGTGCCTGCTCGGCTGTCGTTGCCATGTCGTTCTCCCGTTGCCCTGTGAAATCCCCTTGTTAGCAGCGCGGGCCGTCGTGGCTCAGTCGGAGTTATACCTATCCGGCATCCGGCCTGGCCGTCGCCGGATTCAGCCACCGGCTCAGCCGGTCCAGCAGCGCCTTCATGTCCTTGCCGGTCTGCGGCAGTTCCCCGGGCGGCAGGTCCAGGTGGTTCAGCGGCAGTTCCTGCCGGTACTGGCTGAATACCGGCGCCACCACCTCCAGCGGGTAGCGCGGGATGCGCCGGTTCCGGCGGAACTCGGCGATCGGGATCGTCGCCTCGATGATCCCCTCGTTGTTGGTCGGGTCCTCGGCCAGCACCTCGCCCCGCGGGCTCACGATCAGCGAGTGGCCGCCCATCGCCGCCACGGGGCTGTCCGGCGGGAAGGTGATGTTCGACATCGCCGAGTAGACGTTGTGGTAGCGGGCGGTGGCCTTCACGTCGTCCGGGGAGAACAGCGTGGCCGTGCGGAACATGATCTCGACGCCCCGCATGGCGAAGGCGGCAAAGACGAAGGGGTCCAGCTGCACGGTGCTGACGGCGATGTTGCCGTACTCGGTCTGCAGCACCGGGAACTCGGCCTCGATGCCGTAGCGCGCGCGGAACCGGTCGCGGACGTTCTCGATGGTGGTGGTGGGGATCTCCTCGTCCGGCGCCAGGCGGGTGATGTTGCGGGTCTTCCAGAACTTCTGGGCGATCCGGCCCTGGCGGTCCAGCACCGTGTTGATGCTGAGGATGTGGCCCGGCCAGTCGTCATCCCGGGCGTAGCTGCCGAAGATGATCCAGGTGTCGCACTCACGGGCGAGGGCGCCCAGGCGCTCCGTCTCGGGGCCCGGGATCGTGATGGTGAACTTCAGCTTCTCGTCCCGCGACCCTGCCGAGTAGCCGGTGAGGGGGAATTCGTTGAAGAGCAGGAAGTCGGGCTTGCCGCCCGTGGTGCAGGCCTTCTGCACCAGCGAGGCCATCTTCTCCAGGTTGGCCTTCAGCCCGGCCTCTATGCTGGGCGCCTGCTGCAGGTTCCGGACGCCGTTCTGGATCACCTTGACGACGATGGTGTCCTTCTCCAGCGCCTTCACGGGGTAGGTGCCGTCCGGCCGCACCAGCACCGGCAGGGCACCGGGCGCCGGTGTCCCGTCCGCCGCCGGGCTCTCGCCCGGGCCATCGGCGGGGCTGCAGCCCGCCGCCAGTGAACCGGCAATGAGGGTCAGCAGGCAGGACCGGAGCAGGGCATGCATGGGCGTCCCTCGGGGGCACCGGGGTGGGTGCGGGGTCCCGGGAATCTAGCACGCGGTGACCCGGCGGGCGCGTCAGGGCTCCTTCAGCGTCTCGAAGCGCCCTGTTGCACCGCTCAGCACTTCGTCGAGGGTCTCCTGGTGGAAGGTGAGGCGCCAGTCGCCATCCCGGTTGACGTACAGGCTCGAGGCGAGCACGCGGTAGTTCGCCAGCTCCCGGCGCCGGTGGGCGCTGGCGTTGTACGCCAGCAGGATGATGCGGTCGTTGGGCCTCAGGAGACGCCGCCCGCCGAAGCGGACGCCCGTCCAGCGCGGCGTCTCCCGGACCCACTCGATGGCCGTGCCTTTGGACAACACCCCCGTCGGTCGCGGCAGCAACAGCACGCAGTCGTCCGTCAGGTGCCGGGCGTGGAAGTCGGCGCCCTCCAGCCAGAACTTCTGTTCCAGGTCCCAGAGGGTCTCCTCCAGCGTCAACATTCGATCGCAATCCTCAATCTGCCCGGGTCCGCCGATGGTACCCGCACCGGCGCGCTGCTACGCGGAACTGGCCGGGCCTTCTATACTGCCCGCTTATGTCGCAGCCACCCGCGAACGGCAGTCCCATCCCCGCCTGTGGCGTGGCGGCCACCCGCGAGGACGCCGACTACATGCGCCGCGCGCTCGAGCTGGCGCGGAATGCGGAGGCGGCGGGGGAAGTGCCGGTCGGCGCCGTGCTGGTGCTGGAAGGCGTCGTGATCGGCGAGGGCTGGAACCGTCCCATCGGGAGCGCCGATCCCACGTCCCACGCCGAGGTCGAGGCGCTGCGGGCCGGCGCCCGCCAGCTCGGCAACTACCGGCTCACCGGCAGCACCCTCTACGTCACCATGGAGCCGTGCCCCATGTGCGCCGGGGCCATGATCCACGCGCGGGTGGCCCGGGTCGTGTACGGCTGCGAGGACCTGCGGGCCGGGGCCACCGGCACCGTGATCGACGTGCTGGGCAGCGCCGCCGCGAATCACCGCGTGGCCGTGACCGGCGGCGTGCTGGCCGCCGAGTGCCGGGAGCTCCTCCAGGCCTTCTTCCGCGCCCGCCGCGCGTAGGAGCGCCTTCAGGCGCGACCCCCCTCCCGCGAGAATCGAGTCCGCGAGTCT
>CAZTGY010000373.1:0-3068 GCA_964613445.1 uncultured Chromatiaceae bacterium
GTCGGGCAAGACCGTCTACGAGTACGACTACGCCGAGTTCATCGACAGCATCGACATCCCGGACCTGCGGTCCGTCGTGGTGCGCGTCCGCCTCGACGACCGCACGGGGCCGGACCGCCGGACGCCCGGCGGCGCCGTGGGGCGCTGGTTCATCCATTGCCACATCTTCAACCACGCGGAACTCGGGATGATGACCGAGCTTACCGTCCTGCCCCGCCAGGGGCAGTGACCCGGCAGGAGCGCCTTCAGGCGCGACCCTTCTTCCCGCGAGAATCGGGTCCGCGAGTCTGGAGCCGGAGAGAGGGTCGCGCCTGAAGGCGCTCCTACCAGGCGGCTTCCTCGCCGGTGTGACGCATGAACTTGCCGGTCATCGCGAGGTCGTAGGCGTCGATCACCTTGATGACGGCCGTCGCGCTCTGCTCCGCGGTGATCATCATCGGCAGGTCGATGCCCTTCGTGAAATCAGTCCGCACGAAGCCGGGCGACACCAGCCCCACCGTGATGCCCTTCGGCTTCAGGTCCATGGCCAGCGAGTGCATGACCATGTTCAGGGCGGCCTTGCTCGACCGGTAGAAATAGCCGCCGCCGGTGGACCTGGCAATGGAGCCCTGGGTGCTCGTGATGCTGATGATCTTCTTCTGCCCGCTCGCCGCCACGTTCGGCAGGAACGCCTCCGCCACGTGCAGCGGCCCGACGACGTTCACGGCGTGGACCTTGTCGTACACGTCGTACCGCAGCTTGCCGAACTCCCCGCCCTCCCCGTCGCCGGAGATGCCCGCGTTGTTCAGCACGACGTCGATGGGGACGCCCCTGTACTTCGCCGCCAGGGCGTCGATGCCGGCATGGTCGGTCACGTCCAGCGGCTCGACGGTCACGGACGGGTGCTGCTTCGCCAGGGCGAGCAGCGCGGCCGCGTCGGCGGGCTGGCGGGCGGTGGCTATCACCCGCCAGCCGCGCCCGGCGTACTGCCGGGCCAGCTCGAGGCCGATCCCGCGACTGGCGCCCGTGATGAGGACCGTGGGCGCGTCAGCGGCGCTGGCGGTGGCGGCCAGCACCTGGCCCGACAACAGGCCCGATAACAGGCCCGATAACAGGACAGCAAGGCAGGCACTGGTCAGGCGCATGGGACGTTCCCCCCGGGAATCCCGCTAACATCAGCGGAACCTGCCACAAACCGGAACGAACTGCCATGCTCAACCGACGGGACTTCGTGCGCACCGGCCTGGCCACGGCGGCCTTCATCGCGGGCCCGGCAGGGACCGCTGCAACGGGCGACGTGCCCGATGACGCGACGGCGCTGACGCTCCGGCAGGCGTCCGTGGCCCTGCGCCGCAAGTCGCTCTCGCCCGTGGACCTGACCCGGGCGTGCCTCGACCGCATCGCACAGCTCGACCCGCGGCTGAACTCGTTCATCACGGTCGTGCCGGAGCGGGCGCTGGCCGAGGCCCGTGAGCGGGAACGGGAACTTTCGCGGGGCGAGCGGCGCGGGCCGTTGCACGGCATCCCCATCGCGCTGAAGGACAACATCGATACGGCCGGCATCCGGACCACGGCGGCCGCGAAGGGCTTCGCGGAACGGATTCCCGCCGCCGACGCCGAGGTGGTCCGGCGCCTGCGGGAGTCGGGCGCGATCCTGCTCGGCAAGCTCAACATGGACGAGTGCGCCTACGGCGTGACGTCCACCAGCGGCTACTTCGGCGCCGTGAAGAATCCCTGGAGCGAGGCCCACGTGGCGGGCGGCTCGTCGGGCGGCCCTGCCGCCGCGGTGGCCGCCGGCCTCTGCTACGGCGCGCTGGGCACGGACACCGGCGGCTCGATCCGCCAGCCTGCCGCCTGGTGCGGCCTCACCGGCCTGAAGCCCACCTACGGCCTGGTGAGCGCCCGGGGCGTGATCCCGCTGTCCTGGTCCCTGGATCACGTGGGGCCGATGGCAAGGACCGCGGAGGACGCCGCCCTGCTCCTGCAGGCGATCGCGGGCTTCGACCCGCTGGACCCGACCAGCGCGGAGGCGCCGCCGGCGGATTACGCGCGGGCCCTCGACCAAGGCACCCGGCGTCTGCGCATCGGCCTGCCCCGGGACCTCTACTTCGCCGACCTGGATGCGGAGATCGCCGCCGCGGTGGACGCCGCGATCGGCGTGCTTCGGGAGATCACGGCCGGCACCCGCGACGTGACGCTGCCAGCCGTGCCGAACCTGTCGCTGCTGTTCGTCGAGGCGGGCGCGTACCTGGCGCCCGCCCTCGCGGCGGCGCCGGAGGGCTTCTCGCCCAACATCCGCGCGCTGGTGGAGACGGGAGCGCGCATCAGTGCGGCGAACTACGCGGAGGCCCGCCGGCAACTGGCCCTGTCACGCCACGCGATCCGCCAGGTCTTCGACGAGGTGGACCTGCTGGTGACGCCGACCACGCCCGACCTGCCCTCCCGCATCGACGCGGGCGCGGCGCCCGCGCGCCGCGGGCCGCCGCTGTCGGCGCGCAACACCACGCCGTTCAACATCTACGGCCTGCCAACGGTCTCGGTCTGCTGCGGCTTCAGCAAGGCGGGCCTGCCGATCGGGCTGCAGATCAGCGGGCCGGCGTTCGGGGATGCGACGGTGCTGGCGCTGGCGGGCGCGTATCAGCGGAGCACGGGGTGGCACACTAGGTCAGCTTCAGCGCCGCGAACAGCAACCCGGTGAGTCCCGCCATGGTGGCGCCGAGACGCACGGTGATGTTGGTGGCAACCATGGCCATGCGCTCGGCCATGATCTCCAAGTCTTTGCGAACCAACGCGACCTCCTGGCGCAGTTCGGCCAGGTCGGACCTGGTTGCCAACCCCGCCATTTCCTGCCGGAGAGTCTGCAGATCCGCCTTCGTGGCGATGGTGGTGCCCATGTCGCGCTCCATGGCATCAACGACTGCTCGTGCGCGGTCATTCGGGACGTTGATGCTGACGAGGGCATCATACAGCGAGTAGAGGTAGTCCACGGAGTGCCTCATCGCGGTGACCGACGGGATTCAGTGCACATTAGCCCTGTACCGCGCCGCTATCACGCTCAGTTTCCGGCCTGAACAGGGAGAAAATGCCAA
>CAZTGY010000374.1:0-3065 GCA_964613445.1 uncultured Chromatiaceae bacterium
CGGCCTGGCCGCGCCGGGAGTTCATCTACTGGACCGACGACGGCAGCGTCGCGGCACTGCGCTATGACAACTGGAAGATCACGTTCCTCGAGCAGCCGGCGGAAGGCCTGAAGGTCTGGCAGGAGCCGTTCACGGAGCTGCGGGCACCGAAGATTGCCAACCTGCGCATGGATCCCTTCGAGCGCGCGGAGCACGAGAATGCCATGGGGTACCAGCGCTGGTACATGGACCGCATGTTCCTGATCGCGCCCGCCGGCGCCTATGTCGGCCAATGGCTGCAGAGCTTCAAGGAATTCCCACCCCGCCAGAAGCCCGGCAGCTTCAACCTCGACCGGGTCATGGAAGCGGTGATGAGCAACGCCGGGAAGCAGTAGACGGCCTGCACGGCCGCACCTGCCGCGAGGCAGGTGCGGCTGTTCTCCATGATGCATTGGGGCAGGGGCGGGCATACACTTGCCGCACCACGACCGCCTCAAGAAGCAACAATGCGGGGAGACTGCCAATGAATGCCGCTATCCGAAGCGCCGCCCTCGGCCTCGCTGTGGCCGCGTTGTTCGCGGGAACGGCCGAAGCCGCCGACGAACACACCGGTGACATGGGCACCCTGACTGCCGACAAGGTCGGCAAGGCCTTTCCCGCCAGGCCCTACTCGCCCTACGCGGGCCGCAATTTCCCAACGCGGCCGCTGTTCGGCGACACCCACCTGCACACCTCCTACTCCATGGACGCCGGCGCCTTCGGCGCCCGGGTCGGCCCTCTGGACGCCTACCGCCTGGCGCGGGGCGAGGAGATCATGGCCTCCAGCGGCCAGCCCGTGAAGCTGTCCCGGCCCCTGGACTTCCTGGTCGTCGCCGATCACTCGGACAACATGGGCTTCTTCCCGGACCTCTTCGCCGGCAAACCGGACATCCTGGCCGACCCCACGGGCAAGCAGTGGTACGACCTGGTCATGGCGGGCAAGGGCGCACAGGCGGCCATCGAGATCATCGTGGCCTTCTCCCAGGGGACGTTCCCCAAGGACATCATGTACTGGCCTGACTCGCGCGCCTACAAGGCGGCCTGGCAGTCCACCATCGACGCGGCCGAGAAGTACAACGAGCCCGGCCGCTTCACGGCCTTCATCGGCTACGAGTGGACCTCCAACACCGGCGGCAACAACCTGCACCGGAACGTCATCTTCCGGGACAACGGGGACAAGGCCAGCCAGGTGGTGCCCATGACGGTGTACCCGCCCCAGGGCAGCGACAACCCCCGGGACCTGTGGAAGTGGATGCAGGCCTACGAGGACAAGACCGGCGGCAGCGTGCTGGCGATCTCCCACAACGGCAACCTGAGCAACGGCCGCATGTTCCCGATCATCGAACCGGGTACCGGCAAGAAGATCGACCGGGGCTACGCCGAGACCCGCGCGAAGTGGGAGCGGCTCTACGAGGCCACCCAGACCAAGGGCGACGGCGAGACGCACCCGTTCCTCTCGCCCAACGACGAGTTCGCCAACTTCGAGCGCTGGGACAAGGCCAACCTCGACGGCAGCGTGGTCAAGACGAAGGACATGCTGGCGTTCGAGTACGCCCGGTCCGCCCTGAAGCTTGGCCTCAGGCTCGGCAAGGAACTCGGCACGAATCCCTACAAGTTCGGCATGGTGGGCAGTTCCGACGCCCACACGGGACTGTCGGCCATGGAGGAGGACAACTTCTTCGGCAAGGTGTCGTCCGGCGAGCCGAAGCCCGAGCGGCTCAATGCCACCTTCATGAACAACCCGAAGACCGGCGTGCAGATCATGGACTGGGAGGTCAGCGCCTCCGGCTACGCGGCCGTGTGGGCCAACGAGAACACCCGGGAGTCCATCTGGGACGCCATGCAACGCCGGGAGACCTACGCCACCACCGGCCCCCGCATGGCCGTGCGCTTCTTCGGCGGCTGGGACTTCGACGCGGCCGATGCCGCCACGCGCAGCCCGGCGGTGGCCGGCTACGCCAAGGGCGTGCCCATGGGAGGTGACCTCCGCAAGGCTCCGGCGGGCAAGGCCCCGACCTTCCTGGTGGCGGCGCTGAAGGACCCGATCGGCGCCAACCTGGACCGCGTCCAGGTCGTCAAGGGCTGGCTAGACGCGCAGGGCAACCTGCAGGAGCAGGTCTACGACGTCGCCTGGAGCGGCGACCGGAAGCCCGGCGCCGACGGCAAGCTGCCACCGGTCGGCAGCACCGTCGACGTGGCCAACGCGACCTGGACCAACACCATCGGCGCCCCGGAACTCATCGCGGTCTGGAAGGATCCCGACTTCGACCCGAAGGAGCTGGCCTTCTACTACACGCGCGTCATCGAGATCCCGACGCCGCGCTGGACGGCTTATGATGCGCAGCGCTTCGGCGTCACGCCGCCGCCCGGCGCGATGATGACCGTCACCGAGCGCGCCTACACCTCGCCGATCTGGTACACCCCGTGAGAAGGAACAATCGATCCATGCGTATCTACCCGACTGCCCTCCTGGGCCTGCTGGCCGTCGCGGCGCCGGGCCTGGCCGCCGCCGGCGAGTGGGAGCACACCTTCGTGCTGTACGGGATAGGCGCCGCCATCGACGGCCGGGCCGGCGTCGGCCCGGTGGAGGGGGATGTCGACATCAGCTTCAGCGACATCCTGGACAACCTGGATTTCGCCGCCATGGCCGGCTACCGGGGTGACAACGGCCCCTTCGCCGTCATCGCCGACCTCATCTACATGGACCTCGAGAACGACAAGAGCCAGACCACCCCGCTCGGCCCGGTCAGCGCGACGGTGGCGCTCGACCAGCTGATCCTCGAACTGGATGGCTCGATTGCCGTCACGGAGCGCCTGGATGCCTACGCCGGCCTGCGCTACTGGGACGTCGATTCCGAGGTGACGCTCACCGGCCCGCTGGGCAACACCATCAACGCCGACGCCGGCGAGGACTGGGTAGACCTTCTCGATGGCCTGCGTTACGCGCTCCCCCTCGGCAAGAACTGGACCTTCGTGGTGCGCGGCGACGTCTCGCCGCTGGGCACCGGCAGCGACTTCGGCTGGCACGCCAGCGCCTTCGCCGACTG
>CAZTGY010000375.1:0-3062 GCA_964613445.1 uncultured Chromatiaceae bacterium
GGACGACGAGGCCGATGGACAGGATGCCGACCGTCGCCACGCAGAGCGCCACGATCACGTAGGCCGTCCGCCAGCCAAACTCGGTGATTGCCCACTGGGACAGGATCGGCCAGACCACGCCCCCCAGGCCCAGGCCCGCGAGCGCCAGGCCCAGCGCCAGGCCCCGGCGCCGGTCGAACCACACGGAGATCACGCGGGCGAAGGCTACGTGGGTCGTGCCGAGGCCGAGGATCGCGAGGGCGATATAGCGCGCGTAGAACGCCGGCAGGGATTCGGTCTGGGTGGCGAAGGACGCTATCACCAGGCCCTGCATCACGAAGCCCACGAGGATCATCCGCTTCGCGCCGAAGCGGTCCACGAGCGAGCCGATGAAGGGCGCGGCGACGGTGACAGCGGCGGTGACCAGCAGCAATCCGGTGAAGGTCTCCGACGGCGTCCAGCCGAACTCGGCCCGCAGCGGCCCCAGGAAGATGGAGAACGTGGCCGTGATCACACTGGCGAGACCACAGGCCAGCCCGAGGCCGCAGGCTATCGCGACGTACCAGCCGTAGAAGATTTTGCGCATGGGTTCGCAATATAGGGGGAATGCGCCGGACGTGGTACCGCTAAACTGCTAGGCTTCCGCGTGGTGAAAGCCCGGAGATCCCGATGACTCGCCTCCCGAACAGCCGGTTTCCAGCGGTGGTGGCCTTGCTGGCGCTGGGCTGCCTGATGTTGGCACCGGCCGCGCTGCGGGCCGAGACCGAAGCCTACGGCGGCCTCGGCATCGGCTACTCCACGTTCCAGGTCGACCCCATCAATTTCGAGGGCTCTGCCTTCGCCGTCCGCCAGTTCCTGGGCTTCACCTACGGGGATCATGTGGGCGTCGAGGCCGGGTACATCAACTTCGGCACCGTGAACGACCGGATCATCGATCAGCCCGGCCAGCAGTCCCTGAACAACGGCATCGAGACGTGGGGCTACAACCTGTCGCTCGTCGGCCGCTACCCGGTCAATGAGGAACTCCACGCCATCGCCAAGCTGGGCATGATTCGCTGGGACAGCGAGGCGACCATCGAGACCTTTCCACTGCCGGTCAAGGACGATGGGGATGACCTCATCTGGGGCGTCGGCCTCGACTTCCGCGGTTCCGGGCGGGTCCACCTCCGTGTCGAGGGCGAGTTCGTCGACATCGAGTTCGCCGACTCCTGGTGGGTCGTCACCACGTCGGTGATGTACAGCTTTCCCTTCGGGCGGTAGCGTCGCGCCCGTAGGAGCGCCTTCAGGCGCGAACTTGGAGTCGCGCCTGAAGGCGCTCCTACGGGCGCTCCTGCCAGGCCGGGCTGAGGTTGCCGCGGTCGTCCTGGACGAAGGGCAGCCAGGCGATCCCGCAGAACTGCACCGTGATGTCCGACGCCCTGGGCCGCACGCTGATCTCCTCCAGCGGCCCGGCCACGGCATCAGTCCCGGTCTCGAGGGCGGCGACCTCCGCCTGCACCCGGGCTTCCAGTTCGGCGATCTCCGCCTCCAGCTTCGCGACGGTCTCCGTCGCCCGCTCCACGTCGCCGGACTGACGCTGCGCGTTGCCGGCCTTGCGCATGGCCGACGCCGCCCGGCCTGCCGAGGCCGCCGAGATCGCCTTCCGGCCAAAGAAGGCGCCAAGCACTGCCGTGCCCACCGACACCGCCGCGTCGATCTTCGAGCCGGTGGCCTGCTCCTTCTCGCGCTCCACCGCCTGCCCTGCGCGGTGCAGCCTGTCCTGCAGGCTGGAGAACTTCGCCGCGTACTTCTGCCGGAGGGCGGCGACTGCCTGGTCGCGCGCCTCCCGGGCCCGGAGCTGGAGGCGGGCGCGAAACGCGCCCTCGCTCTCGTCCGGGCCGGAGACCAGCCTGAACGCAGCGCTGCGCCGGAGGACGACCGGCTGCTCCGTGCGCAGCCAGGTGCGGAACTGCTCCAGCGCGCCCTTGATGTTGCGCGGGTCGGCAAACTCCGCGGGCAGCCCGGCGAAGGCCACCCCGGGTTCCGGCTCCTTCGCGAGGCTGGCGGCCTCGATCGCGACGGGCTCTGCGTTGCGCCAGTCGATGGGGCCGGCGCCCGCCTCGAGGGCGAGCGCGAGGTCGCGCTTCAGGTCCACGCCGTGCGTCGTGCTCACCCAGGCCACCCGCGCCGAGCCCAGCAGCCGCGGGTGGTAGACCGGCGTGCCACCCTGCCCGGGCGCGGCCTTCCGCCGGGCGAACGCGACGGGGACCGACGGTGGCAGCACGGGACGCTGGCCCGGGGTGGACGGCGCCGGTGCCGGCTGGCTCGCCGCCCGCATTGCCGCCGGTGCAGCTGCAGGGCGAGCTGCCGTCAACCGCCGGATGTCCTCCCGGGTGAGCGGCCCGCGCAGGTAGGCCATGGCCCAGCGCGTCTGCATCAGCACCGGTCCCTTCTCGTGCACGTCGTGCAGGAGGAAGGTGCGCTTGCCGAGCGAGGCCAGCGTGGCATCGAGGCTCTGCGGGTCGAGCCCCCCGGCGGGCGCCGCCGCCAGCAGGCCGTCCCGCACCCTGTTGCGGTCCTGCTCCGTCTGCAGCCGGCCGATGAACCAGGTTCCCGCGTTGGACAGCGCCTTGTAGTCAAGGTCAACGGGATTCTGGGTGGACAGTACGACGCCGAGGCCAAAGGCGCGGGCCTGCTTGAGCAGGGTGAGCAGCAGCACCTTGGACGGTGGCGCCGCGACGGGCGGCAGGAAGCCGAACACCTCGTCCATGTACAGGATCGCGCGCAGCGACGAGGTGCCGGACTGGCTGCGCATCCAGGCCACGATCTCGTTCAGCAGCAGCGTGACGAAGAACATGCGCTCCGCATCGCCGAGATGGGCGATGGACATGACGCTGACGCGGGGCCGGCCGTCGGCGGTGAACAGCAGCGCGCCGGCGTCGAGCGGCTCGCCCTGGGTCCAGGCCTGGAAGCCGGGCGCCGCAAGCAGGTTGTTCAGGCGCATGGCAAGCGCGAAGCGGTCCTTCGCCGGGTAGAAGGACTCGAGGTCGAGGACGCCGATCTTGCCGAGGCCGGGTTCCTGGATGGCACCGATGAGGCCGCCC
>CAZTGY010000376.1:0-3037 GCA_964613445.1 uncultured Chromatiaceae bacterium
TCACTTCCCCGGAACGCCGGAGAATCTCGCCTACATAACCCTCTTCTATGGCTCGGGGACAATCGCGCACACGAATGTCAGCTGGCTGGCTCCCGTCAAGGTCAGGCAGATACTCATCGGCGGGAGCCAGAAGATGATCACCTATGATGATCTCGAGCCCAGCGAGAAGATCAAGGTCTATGATAAGGGAATCAATTTTACGGATGACCCGCAGCAGATCCAGGAGATGCGCGTCGGCTACCGGACCGGGGACATGTGGGCTCCGAAGCTTGCTACGACCGAGGCCTTGCGGCTGGAAGGTGAGCACTTCGTAGACTGCATAGAGCATGGCAAGGCACCGGAGACCGACGGACGACTCGGACTACGCGTAGTCGAGATCATCGAAGCAGCCACGAGCTCGATGCGCGGCAAGGGTGAGACTGTTTACATTCAACACCAGGACAAGTGATCGTGATTCCTTTCGTAGACCTGAAGGCGCAGTACGCCGGGATAAAGAACGAGGTTAACGCCGCCATACAGGGCGTCCTCGACTCGTGCCAGTTCACGCTTGGCAGCGAGGTTGCCAGATTTGAGGAGGAGTTTGCGGCTTACTCCGGGTCCCAGTTCGGCCTGGGAGTCAATACCGGCACGAGCGCCCTCCACCTCGCGTTGCTGGCGGCCGACATCGGACCGGGCGACGAAGTGATTACGGTGCCATTCACATTTGTCGCAACCGTGGCGGCGATCTACTACACCGGCGCAACGCCGGTCTTCGTGGACGTCGATCCGCGGACCTTCAATATGGACCCCGCGGGCCTCGAAGCAGCCATAACGCCACGTACGAAGGCCATAATACCCGTGCACCTATACGGGCAGACGGCCGAAATGGACCCGATCATGGCCATTGCACGCAAGCATGGCCTCGTCATCGTCGAGGATGCCTGCCAGGCGCACGGCGCGGAGTACCGGGGACGACGTGCGGGAAGCATGGGCGACATGGGTTGCTTCAGTTTCTATCCTGGAAAGAACCTGGGCGCCTATGGCGAAGGCGGCATGGTGGTTACGAGCAACCCCGAGTACGCGCGCAAGATCCGCATGCTGCGTGACTGGGGCGCCGAGCAGAAGTACCAGCATGTGCTCAAGGGCTACAACTACCGGCTGGAGGGCATCCAAGGCGCCGTTCTGCGGGTAAAACTTCGCTACCTGGAGGCGTGGACCGAGGCTCGCCGGGCGGCGGCCCGGCGCTACGATCAACTCCTTGCCGGGACCGGCGTGCCGGTTCCGGAGGCGCTACCCCACAACCGCCACGTCTACCACGTCTATGCCATTCGTACTTCCCGGCGACCGGACTTTCAGGCATCACTGCTCAAGGACGGAGTCCAGACCGGGATCCACTACCCCATTCCCGTGCATCTCTTGCCGGCATATGCCGACCTGGGCTACAAGGCTGGGCAATTCCCGCATTCAGAGCGGGCCGCAAACGAGGTACTGTCACTGCCCATGTATCCGGAGTTGACTGCTCCCATGCAGGAACAGGTGGCTGCCGCAATCCGCAAAGCCCGCGGCTAGCAACGTGGAGCCTGCGGCCCGACTGCCTGGCCTTAACAGCCAGCGCCTGATCAGCCTCATGCGCTCCGCGATCGGCCGCTGCCAGCTCGACCTGTCCGGGTTCGTCGTCTTTACCGAGGCGGCGTCCGGCGCCTACATCGTCACCCCGGTACTCGCAGCCCTGGCAGGCGCCACTCGCGTATACGCCCTGACAAGGACGACACGGCATGGCACCTTGGAGCAGATCTCCAGCGCGACCACACAGCTCGCCGAGCTCGCCGGAGTATCCTCGAGGATCCAGATCCTCAGCGAGAGATCCGCGCTGGCACTTTCGGAGGCAGACATCGTGACCAATAGCGGACACGTGCGGCCGCTCGACGCAGGCACGATTTCCTGCCTCAAGACCAGCGCAGTGGTTCCCCTGATGTACGAGCGCTGGGAATTTCGCGACGGCGATGTGGACCTGGCGGCCTGCAAGGCACGCGGGATCCGGGTCACCGGCACCAACGAACGCCACCCGGGGGTCGACGTGTTCTCCTTCCTCGGGCCCATGGCTGTCAAGTTGCTGATGGATGCGGGTTGTTCCGTTTACACCTCGCGAATCCTCATGCTCTGCGACAACGACTTCGCTGCCTACATGGCTGCAGGACTCACCGCCGTTGGCGCAGACCTGGTCCGGGTGAAATCCGCTACCGACGCCAACATCCAGGGCGAATTCGATGCCGTGCTCGTGAGTCGGACGCCAGGCTCTACCGGTGCGCTATCGTCAGAGGAAATGCAGGCCATTGCCCAACGCTGGCCGGGCGCGATAGTGGCGGTCTACTGGGGGGACGTCGACCGCAGGGAGCTGCAAGCAGCCGGGCTGAGCTTCTGGCCGCGTGATGCCCCCGTGAAGGGTCACATGGGCATACTCCCGTCCGACATCGGACCGGAGGCCATAGTCCGCCTCCAGTCCGGGAGCCTCAAGGCCGCCGAAGCCCTCCTGCGCCACCCGGATGATCCGGCCCACCCCTCGCACGCCTTCGGGCAGCCCATCTAGGCATCCGGATGACTCAACGCTGGCGGGTTCTGCTGATCGGCCTGGGCGAGACCGCCCAGAGTGCGCTGGACTCCCTGGCTGACGGGCTTCAGGTCGTCGGAGTCTTTCGGCCCACGGCTATTGGCGCTGCCAGCCCCGATCCGGTCCTTGCCCGCGCCGCAAGCCTCCAGATCCCCGTCTTCAGCGACACCTCCCCCGCTACCATCTCGCGGGTGGTCCTGGACGTTCGCCCGGATTGCGTCGTCGTCTCGTCCTACGATCGGATCTTCAGTCCGGACCTTCTCGAGAAGGTCCCCTTCGTGAATGTCCACTACTCATCTCTTCCGGAGTACCGCGGCCGCGCAAACGTGAACTGGGCCATCATCAACAACGAGGCACACACTGCCATCAGCATCCACGTGATGGCCCCCGACCTCGATGCCGGCAACATCCTCTTCCAGGAAAGGGTGCCAATCCTCCCCGGGGACACCG
>CAZTGY010000377.1:0-3035 GCA_964613445.1 uncultured Chromatiaceae bacterium
TCAGCCGTGGCGCTTCTGGAAATCAGCCATGAAGTCGACCAGGGCAATTACGCCCTCCTCCGTCATCGCGTTGTAGATGCTGGCGCGCATGCCTCCCACCGAACGATGGCCCTTCAGATTGGTCAGGCCCGCACGCTCGGCCTGCTTGAGAAACTCCGCATCGAGTTCCTCTCGCGGCAGGGTGAAGGGAACGTTCATCCAGGAGCGGTATGGCTTCGCCACGGGGTTCGCATAGAAGCCGGAAGCATCGATGGCGGTGTACAGGCGCTCCGCCTTGCGCCGGTTCAGCTCGGCCATCTTCGCCAGGCCACCCTGACGCTTCAGCCACGCGAAGACCAGACCAGCGATGTACCAGGCGAACGTTGGAGGCGTATTGAGCATCGAACCCTCGGCGGCATGGGCCGAGTACTTGAGGATCGGGGGCAACGCCGCCGGGGCCCTTTCAAGGAGGTCCTTGCGGATGATCAGGATCACGATGCCCGACGGCCCGATATTCTTCTGCGCCCCCGCGTAGATCACGCCGAACTTCCTGACATCCACGGGCCGCGACAGGATCGTGGAGGACATGTCAGCAACGATCGGGACCGGACCCACGTCGGGCGGCGCATGGATCTCGAGGCCGCTGATCGTCTCGTTGGCGCAGTAGTGGAAGTAGGCGGCCTCGGAATTCAGCTTCCAGCCCTGCCGGTCGGGTACGTCCATGTAGTTGGTGGCGGATCCGTCGGCGACGACATTCACCTTGCGAATGGCGCCGGCCTCCTTGCTGGCCTTCTTGGACCAACTGCCCGTGACGAGGTAATCCGTAGCCTGCTCGGGAGCCGAGAAGTTCATCGGCAGCAGGGCAAAGTGCGTCGTGGCACCCCCCTGGAGGAACAGCACCGCATATTCCTGCGGGATGTTCATGAGCTCGCGCAGGTCGGCCTCCGCCTGCTCGGCCACCTTGATGAACGCCTTGCTGCGGTGACTGATCTCCATCACCGACATTCCCAGCCCCTGCCAGTCAATCAGCTCCCTCTGGGCCTGCTGCAGTACTTCAAGTGGCAGCACGGCTGGACCCGCACTGAAATTGATAACCCTTGCCATCTGGATCTCTCGGTCGGTTGAGGAACAAGGCGGCCCGGGCCGCCCCGCATCAGGAAACCACTTCTTCGGAACCTGCGTCGTCAGCCTCGGGAACGATGCGGTCGAGTCCCACCAGTCGATCTTCGTCGTCAATGCGGATGAGCCGGACGCCCTGCGTATTGCGACCCTGCTGGGAGACGTCGGCGACCGGAGTGCGAACCAGGGTTCCGCTCGAGCTGATCAGGACGATTTCGTCCTCATCCCGCACCTGGATGGCGCCCACCATCCGCCCGTTGCGGTCGGAGGTCTGGATGGCGATCACGCCCTGCCCGCCGCGGCCCTGCACGGGAAACTCGCTGACGCCCGTGCGCTTGCCATAGCCCTTCTCCGTGGCTGTCAGGACCTCGCCCTGGCCGATGATCAGCAGGGCGATCACCTCGTGACCCTCGGCGACACGAATACCCCGGACCCCCGCCGCCGTACGGCCCATCGGCCGCACGTCGGCTTCCTGGAACCGGATGGCCTTACCCGAGCTCGTGCACAGCATGATGTCGCATTCGCCATCCGTAATTGCCACGTCGACAAGCCGGTCGCCCTCATGGAGTTCGATGGCCCGGATGCCGGCCGTGCGCGGACGGGAGAACGAATCCAGGGACGTCTTCTTGACCGTGCCATCGCTGGTGGCCATGAAGATGTAGTTGTTGTCCGTGAACTGGCGAACCGGCAGCACCGCATTGATGCGCTCCTCCGGCTCGAGGGGCAGAAGGTTGACCATCGGCCGACCGCGGGCCCCGTGACCCGCCCGGGGCACTTCGTAGACCTTCAACCAGTAGACCTTGCCCGTACTGGTAAAGCAGAGCAGCGTGTCGTGGGTATTGGCCACGAAGAGCTTGTCGATGAAGTCCTCGTCCTTCACCTTGGTGGCGGCGCGGCCCCGGCCACCCCGGCGCTGGACCTGATAGTCGCTGACGCTCTGGGCCTTGGCATAACCGCCATGGGAAAGCGTCACGACGACGTCTTCCTCCGGAATCAGGTCCTCGATTTCCAGGCTCGAATGCACCTGCACGATTTCCGTGCGGCGCGCATCCGCATAGTTGTCGCGGATCTCAGCCAACTCCGCGCGGATGACGGCGATGAGCTTGTCGGGATCGGCAAGAATTTCGCTGAACTCCCGTATCTTGCCGAGGAGCTCCTGGTATTCCGCGATGATCTTGTCCTGCTCGAGGCCTGTCAGGCGCTGCAGGCGCAGGTCCAGGATTGCCTGCGCCTGGGCAACCGAGAGCTTGTAGCCCTTCGGTCCCGGACCAAAATCGGCCGCCGCATTGTCCGGCCGGGTGGACACGTTGCCGGCCCGGGCAAGCATCTCGCTCACGGCGCCGGGGGACCAGTGGCGGCTGGTCAGCGCGTCACGGGCCTCTGGCGGCGTGGGCGACGCCTTGATGACCGCAATGACATCATCGATATTGGCGAGGGCGACCGCCTGGCCCTCGAGGATGTGGGCCCGCTCCCGCGTCTTGCGCAGGTCAAAGACGGTACGGCGCGTGACGACTTCACGCCGGTGGCGGATGAAGCATTCGAGCAGGCCCTTGAGGTCGAACAGCCGGGGCTGGCCGTCCCGGAGGGCGACCATGTTGATGCCGAAGACGGTTTCGAGCGGGGTCTGCTTGTAGAGGTTGTTGAGGACGACGTCGCTGGCCTCGCCCCGCCGCAGCTCGATTACGACGCGCATGCCGTCCTTGTCGGACTCGTCACGAAGCTCGGTAATGCCTTCGATCTTCTTCTCGCGAACGAGCTCGGCGATCTTCTCGATCAATCGCGCCTTGTTCACCTGATAGGGCAGTTCGGTGACTATCAGGGCCTCGCGCCCGCGCGCGTCGATCTCCTCGACATGAATTCGCGCACGGATATGAACCCGGCCGCGGCCCGTCGTATAGGCCGCGTAGATCCCCTGGGAGCCGTTGATTATCCCGGAG
>CAZTGY010000378.1:0-3033 GCA_964613445.1 uncultured Chromatiaceae bacterium
TCGCCGGAGGGGGTCGCGGCTGAAGCCGCTCCTACATCACGGGGACCGGGACGAGGGGCACCTCCGGCAGGCCGGGGATCCGCGGCATGGGCCAGAAGCCGGGGATGGCCTCGACGCCCTGGACCCAGCGGCGCACGTGGCCGAAGGACGACGTGTCCACGCCCCCCTCCGCCGCCAGCGCCACGTAGGGGTAGCAGGCCAGGTCGGCGATGGTCGCGTGCTTCAGGGCCAGCCACTCCCGGTCGGCGAGGTGGTCGTCCATGATCCGGAGGATGCGGTAGCCGGCCCGGATGGCCTGCGTGTAGTCCAGCGGCCATCCCAGGAGCTTGATGGCCCGTGGCATCGCCAGGCCATTCTGGATCTCGTTGGCGGAGACCGACAGCCAGCGCACCACGCGGGCGAGGCACAGCGGGTCCAGCGGCGCCCAGGCGTGGGCGGTGAATTCGGCATAGCGGCCGGCCAGGTACAGCAGGATCGCGTGGGAATCGGTCAGCACCACGTCCCCATCCACCAGCACGGGAATCTGCCCGAAGCGGTTCCGCGCCAGGAAGGCGGTGCTCAGGTGCTCGTTGGTCCGCAGGTTCACGGCCCGGGTCTCGTAGGGGAGCCGCAGCAGCCGCAGGAAGAGTTCGACCTTGTAGGCATTGCCCGAGCCGAGGCTGGTATAGAGCGTCAGGTTCATCCGTTACCTCCAGGAAGCGCAGGGGCGCATCGTCGGCTAAACTCGCTCCATGGTCTACCGCCATTACCACCGCCTGAGCCTGCGGCGGCAGCTTCTTCCGGCCATAGGAGCGGCTTCAGCCGCGACCGCCGCTCCGTGAACCCTTTCGTCACATCGATCCTGCTGCTCCTCTGCAGCAACGTCTTCATGACCTTCGCGTGGTACGCGCATCTCAGGAACCTGGCCGACCGGCCGTGGCTGATCGCGGCCTTCGTCAGCTGGGGGATTGCACTGTTCGAGTACCTGCTGCAGGTTCCAGCCAACCGGGTCGGTTACCAGGTCATGAGCCTCGGGCAGCTGAAGATCCTGCAGGAGATCATCACGCTGAGCGTCTTCGTGCCCTTTGCCCTGCTCTACATGCGGGAAAAGCTGACGCTGAACTACCTGTGGGCGGCGCTCTGCCTCGCCGGGGCGGCGTTCTTCATCTTCAGGGACAAGGCGTAGGAGCGCCTTCAGGCGCGACCCGTATTCCGCGAGAATCGGGTGCGCAAGTCTCGAGCGGGAGGCGGGTCGCGCCTGAAGGCGCTCCTACGCCGCGAGCGCGGGGATGACGTGCTCGCCGATCAGGCGGATGCCCTCGGCGGGGTCGTCGTGCAGCTCCAGCACGATGTCGGTGCAGCCAGCGTCCCGCATCCTGGCCAGGTGGGTGACGAAGCGGGGGATGTCGGCAGGCGTTCCGGCCAGGGTCAGGTTGCGGACGCAGGAATCGAGCAGCGCGTCGGGCACGCCAGGCACCGACCAGGCCTTCTTCGGCACCATGCCGTAGATCTCCGCCCTGTGTGCCTCGATCACGTCGTACTCCGCATCGGTCATGAACGTGTTTAGCACCCAGCGGCGGAACAGGCCCCGGTAGCCGAGCCACATCTTCGCCTCGCGCACGGCGCGCTCGCGATCCGCGTACACGTGCCAGGCGACGAAGTTGGAGTAGCGGAACGGGTCGGAGGCGCGGCCGAACTCACGGAGGTGATCGCGGATCCAGCCGATGCGCTCGGCGCAGATGGCCGGCGTGAGATCGGACAGCATGATCCCGTCCCCGAGGCGCGCGGCCATCCGCAGCATCTGGGGCTTGTTCACGGCCACGTCGACCGGCGGCTTCGGCGCCCGTGCCCAGAAGGGGTTGTACCCCTGCACCCGGTACATCTGGCCCTCGAAGGCGAATGGCGTTCCGGGCGTCACGCCCTTCAGGATCTCCACGCACTCGCCCACGGCCCGCACCCGGCGGTCCGGCCTGATGCCGAGTGCCTGCAGGGCCTCGCCCCCGCCGCCCACGACGATGCGCGCACGACCACCGGCGTACTCGTTGAGAGTGAGCAGCCCCGTGGCGATCCGGACCGGGTGCGTGTCGTAGGGATTGACCGCAATGGCACCGAGCCCGATGCGGCGCGTGGCCTGTGCTGCGGCCACCAGGTTCGACCAGGGGTCCCGCGATGCCAGGTAGCTGGCCGTCCACACCGTGCCGACGCCGGCCGCCTCGGCCTGCAGGGCAAGCCGGGCCAGCTCGTCGGGCGTGGACAGCGCGTTCAGCACGACGTCAATGTTCATGGAATGGCGCTCCCGCGCGGAAAACCGCCGAAAAAGTACCGGACACCGGTTACTTGGTCATTCTGACGCGGCACAATAACCAAAGCAGCCACGATAACCATGGTCCGGTAACTCTTATGCAAATCGACATCATTCTCGAGCCTGATCTCACGGCCGCGCAGGTGGCGGAAATCGCCGTCGCCGCCGAGGGCCATGGCTTCCGCACCCTCTGGCACTCCAACTATCACCAGAACCCCGACGCGTTCGTTAACCTGGTGCCGGCGGCGCTGGCCACGACGAAGATCAAGCTCGGCGTGCTGGCCGTCAGCCCCTACGAAATGCAGCCGCTCAAGATCGCCAACGCGCTGCTCACCCTGAACGAGATCAGCAAGGGGCGGGCTGTCGTCGCCATCGGCGGCGGCGGCTCCGTGATGGGCGCGACCGGCACCAAGATGGACCCCAAGGCCCAGCGCATGCTCCGCGGCGTCCGCGAGTGCGTCGAGATCGTGAAGCAGGTGACGTCCGGCAAGTTCGTGCAGGGCTACCAGGGCGAGCTCTTCAAGCTGTCGCGCCCACTGAAGAGCGGCTGGGCGAAGGCGCCGAAGGCCGGCGTCTTCACCTGCTCCACCGGGCCGAAGATGCTGGAGCTGGCCGGCAGGATCGCCGACGGCACCCAGATGAGCGACGTGACCCCCGAGAAGATCGGGCACCACATGGAGCACCTGCGCGCCGGCCTGGCCGCCCGCGCGACGCCGGCGGGGGATTTCCGCATTGGCAACTTCTGGGCATGG
>CAZTGY010000379.1:0-3020 GCA_964613445.1 uncultured Chromatiaceae bacterium
CGGCACCGAGCCCGATCGGCACCAGGGGTGCAACGAAGTCCATCAACTGGAAGAAGCGCTTGCCCAGCCGCCGGGCATACAGCCACATCGCCGCCAGCACGCCCAGGAATCCGCCGTGGAACGACATGCCGCCTTCCCAGATGCGGAAGATGTTCAGCGGGTTGTCGAGGATCTGGTCGATGCCATAGAAGAGCATGTAGCCCATGCGGCCGCCCAGGATGATCCCCAGCGCCCCGTAGAAGATGAGGTCGTCCACCTGCAGGGGGGTGACGGGCGAGTCCACGCGGGCGGCGCGGCGCCGTCCGAGGTACCAGGCTGCCGCGAAGCCCACCAGGTAGGTGATGCCATACCAGCGCACGGCGAGCGGGCCAATGCGCAGGGCAACGGGATCGAACTCGGGATACAGGAACATGCGCCGCGTATGGTACTAGACTGCGCCCCGATGAACGGACCCGGAACTCCCCTGCCGATTGCGGCCGCGATCCCCGGGCTTCGCGCCGCGCTTGCCTCCGGCCGGCGTGCGGTGCTCGGGGCGCCACCCGGCGCCGGCAAGAGTACCGGTGTCCCGCTGGCCCTGCTGGATGAGCCCTGGCTCGCTGGCCTGCGCATCCTCATGCTCGAGCCCCGCCGCCTGGCCGCGCGCGCCGTGGCGGCACGGATGGCGGGCCAGCTCGGCGAGTCCCCGGGCGGCACGGTGGGCTATCGCATGCGCCTCGACACGCGGGTTGGGCCGCGGACGAGGATCGAGGTTGTGACCGAAGGGGTCCTTACCCGCCAGCTGCAGCGTGACCCGGCGCTGGACGGGGTCGGGCTGGTGATCTTCGACGAATTCCACGAACGCAGCCTGCAGGCCGACTTAGGCCTCGCCTTCGTGCTGGACGCGCAGCGGCACCTGGCCCCCGACCTGCGGATCCTGGTCATGTCCGCCACCCTGGACGGGGCCGCCCTGGCGAGGCTGCTGGACGGCGCACCGGTGATCTCCGCGCCGGGACTGAGCTATCCGGTGGCCACCCGCTACGCGGAGCGCGCGACGACGGATTACGTGGACCGGCAGGCAGCGGCCGCGGTCCGGCGGGCCCTGCGCGACGACGAGGGCGACATCCTGGCGTTCCTCCCCGGCGCCGGCGAGATCCGCCGGGTCGAGCGGGCGCTGGCCGAGAGCAATCCCGGCGGGAATGTCCAGGTCAGGCCGCTGTACGGGGACCTCAGCCGGGAAGACCAGGACCTGGCCATCCAGCCGGCGGCCGAGGGCCGCCGGAAGGTGGTCCTGGCGACCAACATCGCCGAGACCAGCCTGACCATCGAGGGCATCCGCGTCGTCATCGACGGCGGGCTGGAGCGCCGCGCGCGCTTCGATCCCCGGAGCGGCATGAGCCGGCTCGAGACCGTGCGGATCTCCCAGGCGTCGGCCGACCAGCGCCGCGGCCGGGCCGGCCGCCTGGCGCCGGGGATCTGTTACCGGCTGTGGACGGAGGCGGAACACCGGGCGCTCCTGCCCTTCACCCCGCCGGAGATCGCCAGCGCCGACCTTGCGGGCCTGGCCCTGGAACTGGCCTGCTGGGGCGCGCGGGATGCCAATGCGCTCACGTGGCTCACGCCGCCACCGCCCGGCGCGCTGGCCCAGGCCCGTGAGCTGCTGCTGTCCCTGGGCGCGCTGGATGGAGCAGGCGCGGTCACGCCCCACGGTCGGGAGTTGCTCGGGGTCGCCGCGCACCCGCGGCTGGCCCACCTGCTGCTCGGGGCAAGAGCCGCCGGCGTGGGCGGCACCGGTTGCGCGCTGGCGGCCGTGCTCGGGGAGCGCGACCTGCTGCGCGGACGGCCCGGCCTGCGACCCGGGGAGCGCGACAGCGACCTGCGCACCCGCCTCGAGATCCTGGCCCGGGACCGGGACGTGGCGGAGCGGGACGATGTGGACCGGACGGCCCTGCGCCAGGTGGAGCGATCGGCCGAGGCCTATGCGCAGCAGCTGGGCCTGGTGCGCAGCACGCAAGTCATCGACACGGCCGAGGCTGGCTGGCTGCTGGCCCTGGCCTGGCCCGACCGGATCGCCCGTGCCCGGGAACCGGGCTCCGGCCGCTACCTGCTGAGCAACGGGCGGGGCGCGTACTTTGCCGAGCCCCAGTCCCTCGCCCGGTCCGAGTACCTGGTGATTCCGGAGCTCGAGGGCAGCGAGAAGGAAGCCCGCATCCATCTCGCGGCGCCAATCTCGGCGGCGGACCTGGAAGCCCACCTGGCCGGCGGCATCGACACGTTCGCCGAGGTCCGTTGGGACGGCCGGGAGCGAGCCGTGGTGGCGCGGCGGCAGCGCCGGCTCGGTGCCCTGGTGCTGGCCGAAGAGCCCCTCCGGGATGCCGATCCCGCCCTGGTCACGGCAGCCATGCTGGCCGGTCTCCGTGAGCTGGGCCTGGCCGCGCTGCCCTGGACGCCCGAGCTTCGCCAGTGGCAGGCCCGCGTCCTGTTGTGCCGAAGCGCCGAACCCGACTCCCGGGAGCCCTGGCCCGACGTCAGCGATGCCGCGTTGCTGGACACGCTGGAAGAATGGCTGGTCCCGTGGCTGGAGGGCATGACCCGGGCCACGCACCTCCCGCGCGTTGACCTGTCCAGCGCGTTGCACGGGCTGCTCAGCTGGCCGCGGCAACAGCGCCTCGACGAGCTCGCACCGACGCACCTCACGGTGCCGAGCGGCTCGCGGATCCCGATCGACTACCTGGACGGTCCGGTGCCCAGCCTGTCAGTTCGCCTCCAGGAAGTGTTCGGGCTCGCTGTCACGCCTCGCGTCGCCGGCGGCCGGGTGCCCGTGCTGCTCAAGCTGCTCTCGCCGGCCCGCCGCCCGGTGCAGGTGACCCAGGACCTGGAGAGCTTCTGGAACACGGCCTATCACGAGGTCCGCAAGGAGCTGAAGGGCCGCTACCCGCGGCACTACTGGCCCGAGGATCCGCGTGAGGCGGAGCCCACGAAGCGCGTCAAGCCGCGCTGATCCTGTCGTCGTAGGAGCGCCTTCAGGCGCGACCGGAAATTTC
>CAZTGY010000380.1:0-3008 GCA_964613445.1 uncultured Chromatiaceae bacterium
ATGCGCGTCGGGGCATTGCAGGACTGGCCGCTGTTGCTGAAGCAGTCCGCCACGCCCCAGCGCACGGCGGCCTCCAGGACCTGCTCGTCGAGCACCACCAGCGGCGACTTGCCGCCCAGCTCCTGGTGCACGCGCTTGACGGTGTCCGCACCGGCCTTGGCAACGGCGATGCCCGCGCGGGTCGAGCCCGTGAAGGACACCATGTCCACTTCGGGGTGCGTGGACAGCGCCTGGCCGACGCCCGGCCCGTCGCCATGCACCAGGTTGAACACGCCCGGCGGGACGCCCGCCTCGTGCATGACCTCGGCGAAGATCGTGCCCGACAGCGGCGCGATCTCGCTGGGCTTCAGCACCATGGTGCAGCCGGCCGCCAGCGCGGGCGCGACCTTGCAGGTGATCTGGTTCATCGGCCAGTTCCAGGGCGTGATGAAGGCGCACACGCCCACCGGCTCCCGGACCAGTCGCAGGCCATCCCGGTCCTCGGCGAACGGGAAGGTTTCCAGGACCTTCCGGATCGTGGTCAGGTGGCCAATGCCGAGGCGGGACTGGGAACGCCGGGCGAAGGCCAGTGGCGCGCCCATCTCGTCGGATATCGCCCGGGCGATGTCGTCCTGGCGGCGCCCGTAGGCGGCAATCACCCGGTCGATGAGGGCCATCCGCTCCGGGACGGTCGTGAGCGCATAGGTCGCGAAGGCGCGGCGGGCGGCAGTGACGGCCAGGTCCACGTCGGCGGCCCCGCCGAGGGAGATGGTCCCGATCCGCTCCTCGGTGGCCGGGTTCACGACGGGGAATTCCGGCGCCCCGGCCGTTACGGGGCCAACCCAGGCGCCGTCGATATAGAATTGCCGGTGGTCGTACATGATTCACACCTCCCCCATGCCCCGCAGGCTGATTATCGCCGGACTCGCCAGCGCCGTCCTCGTCCTTTTCTTCGGGGCGGGCTTGGGGGAGCACCTCGATTTCCAGGTGCTCCGGGAAGCCCTCGATTCCATCCGCCTCCGGGCCCGTGCCGATCCCCTGGCCTCCGTCACCCTGTTCTTCGGCCTGACGCTGGCCGCCGCAGCCCTGAACATGCCGGGAACCTTCCTCATCCTGGCACCGGCCGCAGGGTCGATCTTCGGGACGGTCGTCGGCGCGGCCTGGATGTCCCTCGGCAGCAGCCTCGGCGCGACCATCAGCTTCCTGACCGCCCGGCACCTGCTGCGCGACTTCTTCGAGGATCGCTTTGCACTGGCAAGCGCGCGCGTCAACCGGGGCCTCGATGTCGAAGGCGTTTCCTACCTGTTTGGCCTGCGTCTCGTGCCCATCTTCCCGTTCTTCGCCATCAATCCCATCATGGGCCTCACCCGGCTGCGCACGTGGACCTTCTTCTGGGTCAGCCAGTTGGGAATGCTGCCGGTCACGCTGCTCTACGTGAACGCGGGCGCTGAAGTGGGCCGCATCGATTCCGTCCGCGGACTGCTGTCGCCAACCCTGGTCGGTTCGCTCGCCCTGCTGGCCGCGTGCCCGTTGCTCGCCAGGCATGGTTTAGCATGGCGGCAACGATGGCGGTCTGGCCAGGGCGAGCCACCAGCCTGAACCTCAACGCGCTCCCGCGGTCCGACTCCCCTATGCAAAGCACCACTTCAGCCAGCGAACGAGCCACGGGTGCACCCGCCGGGCCGGGCCGCCCGGCGCCCCGGCCCGCGGACAACGACGTCATCGTCACGCACGCGCTGACCCGCAGCTTTCCCATGGGCGATACGGTGATCCGGGCCCTGCAGGGCGTCGATGTGACGATTTGCCGCGGGGAGTACGTGGCCATCATGGGCCCGTCCGGATCGGGCAAGTCCACACTCATGAACATCATCGGCTGCCTGGACCGGCCCGACGGCGGCGAGTACTGGCTGAACGGGACGCCCGTGGCCGAGCTCGGCGACGGCGACCTGGCGGCGCTGCGCAACCGGGAGATCGGCTTCGTGTTCCAGACTTTCAACCTGCTCGCACGGGCCGATGCCCTGCACAACGTCGAGCTGCCCCTGATCTACGCCGGCGTCGGCCGCCGCGAGCGCACGGAGCGTGCCCAGCTGGCCCTGGAGCAGGTCGGCCTGCGCGAACGCATGCGCCACCGGCCATCGGAGCTGTCGGGCGGCCAGCGGCAGCGGGTCGCGGTGGCCCGCGCGCTGGTGACCCGTCCCAGCCTGCTGCTGGCGGACGAGCCCACGGGCAACCTGGACTCGGCCACGACCGCGGACATCCTGGCGCTCTTCGACGACCTGCACGGGAAGGGCAATACCATCGTCCTGGTCACCCACGACGCCAGCGTGGCGGAGCACGCCCACCGTTCGATCCGCCTGCGCGACGGACGCATCGAGTCGGACACGCTGAATTCCCGGAAAGGTCACGGATGAAGACGCAACGTAGGATCCTGGTTCTCCTGGCGGGCCTGTCACTGGCGCTCCTGGGCGCGTGCGGCCGCCCCAGCGAAAAATCCACTTCCACCTACCAGACCGTGCCGGTTGGGAAGCGGGACATCATCGTGGCCGTCGAGGCCGCGGGCCTGATCGAGCCTTCGGTCACCGTGGAGCTCAAGTCCAAGGCTTCCGGGCAGATCCTGTCCATCCAGGGGGAAACCGGCCAGGTCGTCGAGAAGGGCACGCTGCTCGTCCAGATCGACAAGCGCAACCCCCAGAACGCCCTCGCCCAGGCCACGGCGCAACTGGAGGCGGCCAAGGCCCGCCGGGCCATCGCCGAGGCCCAGAGCCGGCGGGCGGCCAGGCTGCTGGAGGAGCGCATCATCAACGACGTGGACTTCGAGCAGGCCCAGCTGGAGGCCGCCAATGCCAAGGCCGAGGTGGTCCGGTCCCAGGTCGCGGTGGAGACCGCCCGCATCCAGCTGGATGACACGGACCTGCGCGCGCCGATCACCGGCACCATCATCGAGAAGCTGGTGGAGGAAGGCCAGGTCATCTCGTCGCCGATCATGGACGTGGGCGGCGGCACCCTGATGCTGAAGATGGCGGATCTCA
>CAZTGY010000381.1:0-3003 GCA_964613445.1 uncultured Chromatiaceae bacterium
TCCAGATCGTCGCCGCGAATAGCGCGAACAGCAGGGCTCCCACGAGCAGGGCAAGGGCCTGCACGATCCATTGCATGATCAGGACCGGGCCAAGCTTCAGAGGCACGCCGGGATTTGCTGAAGGGGCCTGACGACGAACGCCAGCGCGTTGGCCACGACGAGCAGGTAGATGACCAGGGCCCCGACCCGGCGGTCGTGGGTTACGCCCTTGATGCTGCCGGCGATCCCGTAGGTTGGTGCCAGCACGGAGAGGTTGAGGTACTTCAACGTGGCGGCGATCCCGGCGAGCAGTGGCAGGAATCCGGGATCGGACCCTGGCGGGGCCGTGGCGAGCGCGTGCAGGCTCAGGTCCTCGAGGCAATCAAGGACCGAGGCGAACAGCGGGGTCCACATCAGCACACGGCCCGCGCGCTGCCAACCCGCCGGCAGGCGCAACGTGAGCAGTCCCAGCAGTCCGGTGAGCAGGAAGCCGTAGCCCCAGGCGAACACCACATCGCCGGGAATCAGCAACTGCGCGATGGCAGACTGCTGCTCCGGCGCGAAGGAGCCGAACACCGCCGCGAAGCGCTGGCCCGTGAAGGCAATCTGCAGGCAGGTGAGTTCCGGGAGCCGCTCCGCGAGCACCGGGGTGAAAGGTGCCATCAGCACGCCGGTGGCGTAGCCGAAGATGCCGACGCCCGCGAGCGTCATGACAGCGAGAATCCAGGCCTTCCCCGACGACTGGTCCATACTGGCGCGGATGATCCGCCTCAACCCGGAAAAACTCCACCTGAGCAAGTGGACGGCCGTAAGGCCTGCCCGCAGGGAAAAGCACTTTATCGTTACCGCCCTCGTCCGGGACGAGCAGGAGGTCGTGGTCGGCTGCCTGATCGAGGCCGTGCACAGCAGGAAGCTGCGGGAGATCGACTGGCGGGACCTGAAGGATCCTGCGAAGTGGCTGCAGGGCTGGCAGTAGGAGCGGCTTCAGCCGCGACCGGCTACTCCCTTCGTTCGCCGTGACGCTCGCTGCGGAAGCAACCGGTCGCGGCTGAAGCCGCTCCTACGACGGCGGCGTCAGCCACTCCACTTTCCACCCGCTGCGGTCGTCGTTCCTGAGGGTTGCCCAGAGCCAGGGCAGCAGCGCGTTCAGCTTCTGTTCGAGGCCGAAGGGCGCGTTGACGATGCACACGCCCGAGCCCCGCATGCCATGGAAGCCCTCGGCCTCCACGCGCAGTTCCGCGTGTGCGATCCCGGGGATGGCCGTGGCCCGCACCTTGGCGGTGAAGCGCTCGGCCAGCGGGTGCCGGATCAGCGGGTACCAGAGCAGGTAGACCCCGCTGGTCCAGCGGCGATGGCAGGTCTTCAGGAGTTCCACGACAGCGGTGAATTCCTCCTTCACCTCGTAGGCGGGATCCACCAGGACGACGCCCCGCTTCTCCTTCGGCGGCACCAGCGCCGGCAGGCCCTCGAATGCATTCCGGTCATGGATGTGCACGCGGGCATCCCGGCCGAAGTTCCGGTGCAGCCGCGCGAGCGCCGCCGGGTGCAGCTCCAGCAGCTCCAGGTGGTCCCCGGGCCGGAGCAGATGCCGGGCCACCTGGGGTGAGCCGGGATAGAGGTGCAGACCCCCGGATTTCCCATTCAGGGCCCGCACCGCGTCCAGGTAGTCGGCGGTTTCGGCCGGCGGGCCGGGCGCCGCCAGGACACGGGCGATGCCCCCGGTGAATTCCTCGTTCTTCCGCGCCTCCCCGCTGCGCAGGTCATAGATTCCGGAGCCCGCATGGACGTCCAGAACCCGCAGGGGCTTGTCCTTCCGCTGGAGGGCGCGGATGACCAGCGCCAGCACGGAGTGCTTGAGAACGTCGGCGTGGTTACCGGCGTGGTAGTCGTGCTGATAGCTCAACATCTGAGACAATTAGGCCATGGGACGCATATTCGAGACCAGAAAACATGTGATGTTCGCCCGCTGGAACCGCATGGCCAAGCAGTTCACGCGGATCGGCAAGGACATCACCATCGCCGTCAAGGCGGCCGGGCCCGACCCGGACAACAACCCCGCCCTGCGCCGGGTCATCCAGAACGCCCGCTCCGTGAACATGCCCAAGGACAAGGTGGAAGCCGCCATCAAGCGCGCCTCGGGCAAGGACGTGGCGAGCTACGAGGAAGTGATCTACGAGGGATACGCGCCCCACGGGATCGCCGTACTCGTGCAGACCGCCACAGACAATCCCACCCGCACCGTCGGCAATGTTCGCAACGTCTTCAACAAGAACGGCGGCAATTTCGCGGCCACCGGCAGCGTCAGCTTCATGTTCCGCCGGATGGGCGTGTTCCGGCTCGACCCGGCGGGCATCGACCAGGACGATCTGGAACTGTACCTGATCGACCACGGGCTGGAGGAGATGGGCGAGAGCACCGGCGAGAAGGGCGAACCACAGCTTGTGGTGCGCGGCAATTTCGCCGACTTCGGCCAGCTGCAGAAGGCGCTTGAAGATCGCGGCATCACGCCCCTGTCAGCGGAGCAGGAATACATCTGCACCACGCCCACCGAATTGCCTGAAGACCAGGCCAAGGAAGTCCTGGAACTGATCGACAAGCTCGAGCAGGACGAGGACGTGCAGAAGGTATTCCACACGCTGGCATGAAAAAGGGGCTGGTTGCACACCAGCCCCCGGTTGCCGGCCATCCCGCCGGCCCGGCCACGCCGGTCCCGAGATGCGCCCATGTGCTCCGACAAGCCTTGTCTTCCTGAGAGCTTGTGAATCTTTCGCTCGTGTCGATCTGCTGGGAGCGCGGCTCTCATAGGCGCTAACTTTGTATTGACGCCTTGGCGTGAGGCACTATCTCGCCGAGATGTTGAACACATCACAGTTGGGCAGCGGTTGGAAAGAGCTGGTGAGCCGGTTGGGCTCGCCGGATGAGCTTGAAGCGTCGGCGAAGGCGAGCGGAGCGCTGCGTCGTCGGCGCGAGATCAGGAGTGCGGAAGACCTGCTGCGCCTCGCGCTGGCCTACGGGCCGTGCGGG
>CAZTGY010000382.1:0-3002 GCA_964613445.1 uncultured Chromatiaceae bacterium
AGGCCGTTCTTCGCAGCGCCCGGCACCAGCCCGGCCAGCGAGTGGGCCACCGTGACGCCGTGGTACGCGATAGGGAACGGCGCGTGGTGGATCTCCGCCGGGAACGGCCCGAAGCCCGCCTTGTAGGGCGCGGTCTTGCCGGTGAGGCCCATGGCGAGCAGCGTGCGGCCGTGGAACGAGCCGCCGAAACTGATGACGCCCGTGCGGCCGGTGTGCACGCGGGCGATCTTCACCGCGTTCTCCACGGCCTCGGCGCCGGTCGTGACGAACAGGGTCTTCTTCGGCGTCGGGCCCGGGGCGAGCGCATTCAGCTTCTCGGCCAGCGCCACCGCCGGCTCGTACGGCGTCACCATGAAGCAGGTGTGGCTGAAGCGGTCGAGTTGCTGCCGGACGGCCGCCTGCACGCCCGGGTGCAGGTGCCCGGTGTTCAGCACCGCGATGCCGGTGCCGAAGTCGATGTAGCGCCGGCCCTCCACGTCCCAGAGCTCGGCATTCGCCGCCCGCTCCACGTAAACGGCAAGCTGGCTCGGCATGCCCCGGGCCATGGCCTGGTCGCGCCGCTGCTGGAGCTGCTGGTTGGTGCTCATGGGAATCGCCCGTGTGACCGGCCGTGGCCGACGGGTTCATTGTACGGCGGCGGACGGTTCCGTCCACTCGCCGGGCGCCGGCCTATAATTCCCGGATGCCAAGAGTGGTGGTCATCGCGGGGCCGAACGGGGCTGGAAAGAGCACGCTTGCCGCAGAAATCGTGGGCAGGGTCTTCGGCATACCGGAGTTCGTGAACGCCGACACGATCGCCCGGGGCCTGTCCGGATTCAGCCCGGCGGGCGCAGGGCTACGAGATTCAGCTGGTATTCCTCTGGTTGTCCGACGCCGGACTGGCGCAGGCGCGTGTGCGTCGACGTGTCGCCCGCGGCGGGCACGCCATTCCGGCTGATGTCGTCCATCGCCGCTACGAGCGCGGCCTGATGAACCTGTTCAACTTGTACCTGCCCATTGCCGACGGCTGGAGGGCACTGGACAATTCCGGGCGAAGAGCGAACCCGGCAGCGGCAGGCCGCCCCACGTGGCCGAGCCGCGCACACTCGATCCCCTGTCGGAACAGATCCTTGCCGCCGCGAATCGGGCTGTACGGGCCGCACTCCGCGAGCACAAGCTGCTTGGGTTCCCGATCGCCGTCTGGCAGGACGGCCGCGTCGTGACGATTCCTCCGGAGGAGATCAGGATCGAGACAGATCCGGTTGACCCCGCTTCATTCCTCCCTACTTCCACGCCGCCCGAAAATCCCGGTGCACCGCCAGCGGATCCTCCGCATGCTCGGCGGAACGGCCGATCTCCGCCGGCCGGAAGCCGGAGCTGATCTCGATCACCTGGATATCCTGCAGTGATCGCGTGAACCGCACGCGCCACTCCTTGACCTTGAGCCGGTAGTCGGCCCCGTCCCGGCGGATCCGGCGGTAGGCGTGGGGCTGGGGGCCCAGCATGAGCGTGGCCGTGATCCGCTCACGGAGCGGCAACCCCGTCCGGGCCTCGATCCAGGCTGCCTGCTCGGCGGCCCGCCGCTCGAAACTCACCGACCAGGCCGTGATGGGATCCGGCGGCGTCGTGCCGGCAGCGATGCACTGGACGGCCTGCGCCTCGTCGTGGAGCCAGCCGGTCGCCGAGCCGGGGTACGCATCCGTGTAGGGCACGTAGGGCTTGATGTCGAGCACCGGCGTGCCGTCCACCAGGTCCACGTCCCGGATGTACAGGGTCAGGCCCTCGATGCGCTCCAGCCGGACGGCCGACAGGCCCAGCGGGTTCGGCCGGTAGGGCGAGCGCGTGGCAAAGACGCCCTTGCGGCCCGAGGCGCTCCGCGGCGGCAGCACCTTCGGCCGCCAGGAGTCGTTCAGGTGGAACCAGAACAGGACCCAGATCCGCTCCCAGCCTTCCAGGTCCTCCAGCGCGTGCTCGAAGTTCCGCGCGGGATGCAGCTCGATGCGCGCCGTCGCGCCCGTGGCGGCCGCGGGCTGGCGGGCCGCCTCGGCCTTGGACCTGAGCGGGCCGTGGACCACGCCGATGGGCTCGAGGCTGAGCCTAGGACCCACGGCGTACCAGTCCGTCAACGGACCACGGGCCCGGGCCATGGATCGCCACGACCAGCAGCATGAAACCCCACAGGACGTGCTGGCCCAGGGCGGCCTCGAAGCCTGACGCGAGCAGCACGTGGGCGTAGGAGACGACCGCCAGCACGTTGACCGCCGACAGGCCGAGGGCGGCGAAGCGGCCGAACAGGCCCAGCCCGAGCAGGACGGGGAACACCAGCTCCCCGGCCGTTCCGGCCAGGGCGGCCAGCTGGGGCGACAGCAGCGGCACCCGGTACTCCTCCTGGAAGAGGAACAGCGTGGACTCCCAGTCCTGGGCCTTGAGCAGGCCGGACCTGAGGAACTGCCAGGCGACCCAGAGACGGGTAGCCAGGGCCAGCAGGGGCTGGAGGGCGTCGAGGCCGGCAGCAAGCGCCAGGTTGAGACGGACGGGCATTGTCGGGGTCATTGGCTGCTCTCCCGTGGATCGGCAGAAACTGGTCACAATTACATCATCTTTTCATTGACATACCATTTTACGATCGATAGGATTTTCGTCATACGACAGCCCAGGGATGCGCGCGATGGACCCCGTGACAATCTCTCCGAAGTTCCAGGTGGTCATACCCAAGGAGGTGCGCGAGCGCCTCAACCTGGTGCCCGGGCAGAAGGTCCAGGTCGTGGCACTGGACGACCGGATCGAACTCGTGCCGGTCCGGCCTGCACGCAAGCTGCGGGGCTTCCTGAAGGGCATCGACGTACGGATCAACCGGGATGACGACCGTCCCCTTTGACCACCGCCTGTGAACGTCGTCGATTCCAGCGCCTGGCTCGAGTATTTCGCTGATGGTTCCAATGCTGGTTTCTTCGCCAGGGCCATCGAGGACACGGCCGCCCTCATTGTCCCCTCCCTGAGCCTCTACGAAGTGTACAAGCGGA
>CAZTGY010000383.1:0-3002 GCA_964613445.1 uncultured Chromatiaceae bacterium
CCAGGGCCGCAATATTGCGCTCCTCGTGGCGATGGAGGTGATCTACATCACCTGGTTCTGCTACATCTGGCTGCTGCTGCTCTACAACCCCAACGTGTTTGGCACTGACCACTGGTTCACCATGGTCAATGCCATATTCTTCGGCATCTGGGCCATCTACCTCGGCCAGCGGCTGTGGTGGTTCCAGCGGATGGCGCCGGCGCTGCGTTACGCAATTCCCACGGCGATCATCGGCTGGAATGTCGTCGAGGTGCTCGAGAAGTGGGGCCACCTCAATGAGATCTGGGTGCAGCCCCAGAAATATGCCTTCGAGCTCAGCGTCTTCGCCCTGGCGTTGGTGGCGGTCATCCTGCTGGCCATCGTGAGTCCGGCCCGGCGCATGGTCGCGCGCTAGGGATGCGCTAGGGATGGTGCCGGTGCTGCGGTTCGGGAAGCCGGCCATCCCTCCTGGCCGCGCCTCCTAGCCCCCGATCCGCTTCCACAGGTCGCCGCCGGCATCCGCCACCGTCGCACCGGGGTTGGCCGTGCAGTAGTCCAGCACGTGCCCGCCGATGCGATCGAAGGTCCACTGGTCCCCGCCGGGGATCCCGGCCAGCCAGGCGTCGATCGCCTGGCCGCTGCGGGCGTGGACATACCCCTGGAACCAGTACAGCACGGCCTGGTCGAAGCCCGTTGGCGCGTTGGGGTGGATGTAGGCGTAGTAATCGCACCTGGTGGCCCCGATGTCCGCAACGCCGCCCATGCCCTCGCGCAGCCGGATCGGCCCGCCCGAGGCTGCGGCGCTGGCGACGAAAAGGGCGAGGACTGCCGCGCCCCGGAGCGAATGGCGACCGTTCATGGGCTGGCTCCTCCGTCGACCAGGCGGTCGCCGGTTTCCGAAGGCTTCTTCGGCGCATACACGATGAGGCCCGTCATGATGACGAACGCGAGGCAGATGAGGGCCACCTCCGGGAGGTACTGGTACGGCTCGACCCAGACCTCCGTGAGCAAGCCCCAGTGGGAGAATATCTCGGCGTTGATCCAGAGGATGTTGGCCGTGGGGATCGCGTAGCGGAGCGCGCTCGACGTGCGCCGGTACTTCAGCAGCCTGCTGAAGCAGAATCCGCCCCAGGCGATGGAGAGGACGCAGGTAAATGCCTCGGCGATGAATGCGCTTTGCCCGACGCCCACGATGGACGCGTCGAATATCAGCAGGTTCCAGGCATACATGAACCACGTCACGTAGAAGGTTTCCATGAACGTGATGATCGCGTAATTGCGGTCCTTCGCCGTCTTCGTGCTGGGGCCCAGCCCCTCGCGCAGGCCAAGGCGGTTCTGGATCCATACGAACATGTTGCAGCGCGTGTCCTTGTCGAAGATGTACACGCAGCACATCGTCATGAGCACGCCGACAGTGGCCGCCATGATCATGTATTCGGGCTCGCCGACCGGTGCGCCCACCACGGGGTCATACAGGCGGGGGAGCATGCCGAAGTTCTTGCGGCCGTAGTACATGTAGAAGAACTCGACCCAGGTCATCCAGAGGATGATCCCGGCGAAGAAGCCGGACCAGGTCGCGAAGCTCTCGCTCTTCGATTTCACGCCGTACCAGAGCAGGACGATGCCGCCGAAGCCGAGGAAGATCGAAACCGGGTAGGTAAGGTCGCGGCCCAGGCCATCCTCGATGAAGGTCATCACGGCATGGCCCACGCCGACGCCCACGAACATCAGCACGCAGGTGAGGATGCCGACCCAGGGCGGGCGCCAGAGCTTCGAGGTGCCGGCCGCCGGGGGCGGGCTGACGGGAGCGGTGGGGGTGTCCATTGTCGTTCCTCTGGCCAGGCCGTCGCCACGAATGCATGAAAAATAGACACGTTTGTATAAGAATACAAGCCTGATGACCGCGACCGTCCGCAAGCCCCGCCGGCGTGGGGCCGTAACCAGCACCCGCGTGCTCGAGCGCCGCGGCCGGGTCTGGGACCAGATCGTTGGCGTGGCAGGTCGGCTGATGGCCGAGCGGGGCATCGGGGCGGTGAGCGTCGAGCAGGTTCTGCTCGGCGCCGGGGTCTCGCGCGGCTCGTTCTACAGCTACTGCCGCAACAAGACTGACCTCGTGGTTGCCATCATCGCGCCGGTGTTCGACGAGGGCATCGCCGCCCTGACGCCACTCGCCGCCGCGCCGGCTGCGGACGTCGTGCCGGGCATCGTCACCCTGTACCTCGATCTCTGGCAGCGCCACTGCCATGCCCTGATGCTGATTCCAGGCATCGATGCAGCCGCCTTTGCCCGCCTGCGGCCGCGCCATCTCGCCTTCACCCGTGCGATGCAGGCCGCCCTCGGGAAGTCGGCTGCGGCCGGCCAGCTGCGCAACGGCAGCGCCGACTACAGCTTCCGGGTCATCGCCCGCACGGCGGTGCCGCTGCTCCGGGTCTACGGCGATCACCCGGATGCTGCGCGGCTGTACCGCGACTCACTGACCGCGCTGCTGGCCGGCTAGCCGACCCGCTCCTGCAGCGGCTGGTGCGAGACTGCTGCAGCTGACTATGATGGCCCTCTCCGCGCCGACGGCGCCACGGCACCCATTGCAGCACGATGCTCCTCGGCCTGATCGTAGCCTTGCCATTCATTGCCAGCCTGTGCACGGCATTCCTGCCTTCGCGCGCGCGCAATGTGGCCGTCTGGCTCGCAGGTTCCGTGGCGGCCGCCTGCGCTGCCCTGGCGGCCCTGGGCTGGCGGGACATTGCTGCTGGCAAGGTATTGCGCTTCGTCATCGCCTGGGCGCCGCAGTACGGGCTCGAGTTCAGTCTGCGCATGGACGGGTTTGCCTGGATGTTCACCATGCTGGTGTCCGGCATGGGCGTTCTGGTGGTGCTGTACGCGCGCTACTACATGTCGGCGTCGGATCCGGTGCCCCGGTTCTTCGGCTTCCTCCTGGCCTTCATGGGCTCGATGCTCGGCATGGTGCTCTCCGGGAATCTCGTCCAGCTCGTGCTCTTCTGGGAGCTGACCAGCCTCAGTTCCTT
>CAZTGY010000384.1:0-3000 GCA_964613445.1 uncultured Chromatiaceae bacterium
GCAGGAATAGCGCTGCCAGCAGCAGCCGGCCCAGCAGGGACAGGGGATTTTGCAGTTTGTCGAACATGGCGTGACTCCTTGAAGGTTTGATGGGGTTGTCGACGGTTGCTCAGGGGGCCAGATCGAACACCAGCACTTCGGCGTCACTGCCATTGTCCAGCGTGATCCGGCTTTCCCGTTCCAGCAGCACGGCGTCGCCCGCGCTGACAGGGGTGTCGTTGACGTCGAGGGCGCCACGCACGACGTGCACGTAGGCCTTGCGCCGCGGATCGATCACGAGCTCCGCCCGCTCCTTGCCGTCGAAGAGGCCGGCATGGACCGACGCGTCCGCGTGGATCGTTACCGACCCGGCCGCGCCATCGGGCGACGCGACGAGGCGCAGCGCGCCGCGCTTCTCGGCATCCGGCACCGTCTTCTGCTCGTAACCCGGGGCAATGCCGGTGGCGGCCGGCAGGATCCAGATCTGCAGGAAGTGCGTGACCTGGTCCCTGGCGTGGTTGAACTCGCTGTGGGTCACGCCGGTGCCTGCGCTCATCCGCTGCACGTCCCCGGGCGGTATCGCCTGTACGTTGCCCATGCTGTCCTGGTGCGCGAGCTCGCCCGACAGCACGTAGCTGATGATCTCCATGTCCCGGTGGCTGTGGGTGCCGAAGCCCGTGCCGGGGGCGACCCGGTCCTCGTTGATCACGCGCAGGTTGCCGAACCCCATGTGCGCCGGATCGTAGTAGCCGGCGAAGGAGAACGAGTGGTGGCTCCTGAGCCAGCCGTGATCGGCGTAGCCGCGGTCCTTGGCTTTGCGCAGGGTCAGCATGGGCAGGCCTCCTGGTTCATGGCTGCATCGTGGCCCGGCCAGTGGCCTTGCGGGGCCTGCCGGATTGACGGCATCATTCAGAATATTTGAATGAAAGGGTACCCAATGCCCACTGCGCGGGACGTCCTGACCCCCGACGCCCTGGCCCTGGTGCAGGCCATCGCCGAGCAGGGCAGCTTCGCCGCTGCGGCGCGGGCCAGGAACATGGTTCCCAGCGCGCTCACCTACCGGGTCCGGCAGATGGAGGACGCGCTGGACGTGCTGCTCTTCGACCGCAGTTCCCGGCAGGCGCGGCTCACCGCGGCCGGCGCCGAGCTGCTGCGCGAGGGTTCACGCGTCCTCGCCGACATCGATGCCATGGCGAACCGCGTGAAGCGCGTGGCCACAGGCTGGGAGCCGCAACTGACGATCGCGGTGGACAGCATCATCAACCACGCCACGGTCATGGAGCTGTGCAGGGACTTCCTGGCACCGGCCCCGCCCACGCGGCTGAAGCTCCGGGACGAGACGCTGTCAGGCACTCTGGAGGCGCTGACCTCGGGCCAGGCTGATCTCGCGCTGGGCGTGGCCCTGGGCGCGGGCACCGGCGCCGGCCTGGCGCAGGAGCCCCTCGGGACGGTGCGCTTTGCCTTCGTGGTGGCGCCGCATCACCCGCTGGCGCGGGAGCCGGAGCCGCTCAGCGACGAGGTCATCCGCCAGTACCGGGCGGTCGCGGTGGCCGACTCGATACAGCGCGGCGGCGGCATTACGGTCGGGCTCCTGACCGGCCAGGACGTGCTCACGGTCTCGAGCATGCCGGCCAAGCTGGATGCCCAGCTCCGGGGCCTGGGCGCGGGCTTCCTGGCGACCTGCCTCGCGCAGCCCTACCTGGACACGGGGCGGCTGGTGGAGAAGCGCGTGGAGCGCGCGGAACGGCAGATCCCGTTCAGCTACGCCTGGCGCCAGGGCGGCAAGGCCGCCGTGGGGCGCGCGTTGCGGTGGTGGCTCGAGAAACTTAAGAACCGGGTCACGCGGGCGGCTCTGCTGGGCCAGCGCGATGCCACGTGAGGGCCGTGGCATGATCGACGCCGCATCGGCACGGTGGATTCGCCATTGACCACGACCTTCGTTGCGCTGCTCGAACTCGCCGGCACCTTCGCCTTCGCCATCAGCGGCGGCATGGTCGCGGTCCGGCACCGGCTCGACCTGTTCGGCGTGCTGGTGCTGTCCTTCGCGACGGCCACCGCCGGCGGCATGATGCGCGACCTGCTGCTGGGCGCGACGCCGCCGGCGTCCCTGGTCGACTGGCGCTACCTGGCGGCGTCAGTGCTGGCCGGGCTGCTCACGTTCTTCCGCCACTCCGCCGTCGAGCGGATGCGCAATCCGGTCCAGCTGTTCGACGCCGTCGGCCTCGGCCTGTTTGCCGTGCTGGGCGCCGGCAAGGCGCTAGCCGCCGGCCTGGGGCCGGTCGGGGCCGTCATGCTGGGCGTGGTCTCTGGCGTGGGCGGCAGCATCGCCCGCGACGTGCTGGTCGCGCAGATTCCCCATGTCCTGCTGCCCCGCGAGCTGTATGCGGTCGCGGCGCTCGCCGGAGCAGCGGTCGTGGTCGGTGGCGATGCGGTGGGGCTACCCGCCGCGCCGGCGGCGGTGGCGGGCGCGGTGCTGTGCTTCACGTGGCGCTGGATGGCGATCCGCCGCGGCTGGCGGCTGCCGGTGGCGGGCGACGGCAGCGCACCAGACCGCCGGGACTGATGCCGTCATTCAGACCCGGTGCGCCTTCGCTCCGCCCCGGCGGCCCTGGCGGGCAGCAGCGGCACGGCGGGCAGTACCCAGCTCTTGTGCTGGCGACGCGCCGGGCTCGGGATCGCGTAGGCGACGCGATCGTACTCGGTGCGGAACTTCTGCACGTCGATCCGCCAGCCGCGCTCCTCCCACTCCCGGCAGTACTCGCGATAGCGGGCGATGGCCTTGTCGGCCGGCATCAGGAACTCGTGGGCGTTGGTGCGGGGGGTGATCCGCGGGTGCTGCGGCTCGAGCACGTACTGGTCCTGGCCGGCGATGTACGCGCTGCGATCGGCGAAGGTCGTGTCGTAACGCGGATCGAGCAGGTTGTTGCGGGTTGCAATCAGGTACCAGCGATCGAGGGTCTCGTGGATCGGCGTGTGCAGCAGGTAGTTGTGCAGCTTCATGGTATCGGAGGCGTCGATCTG
>CAZTGY010000385.1:0-2992 GCA_964613445.1 uncultured Chromatiaceae bacterium
GCGCTGCGTAAGGTCGCCAAGGTACGCCTTACCAACGGCTACGAGGTCGTGAGCTACATTCCCGGCGAAGGCCACAACCTGCAGGAGCACTCGGTGGTCATGATCCGCGGCGGCCGCGTCAAGGACCTGCCGGGCGTGCGCTACCACACGGTGCGCGGCACCCTGGACTGCGCCGGCGTGTCCGAGCGGCGCCAGGGCCGGTCCAAGTACGGCGCCAAGCGCCCCAAGAGCTGAACTAAGAGCTAAGACGGAGTTCGCAGAATGTCCAGACGTACATCGGCGCCGAAGCGGGTCATCCTTCCCGATCCGAAGCACAACAGCGACCTGCTCGCCAAGTTCACCAACATGATAATGCGCTCGGGCAAGAAGTCCGTGGCCGAGGGGATCATCTACGGTGCCCTGGAGCGAATCGTCGAACGCAGCGGCCAGGACGAGGGCAAGGCCGTCGAGCTGTTTGGTCGCGCTCTCGAGAACGTCAAGCCGATGGTCGAGGTCAAGTCGCGCCGCGTCGGTGGTGCCACTTACCAGGTGCCGGTCGAAGTCCGCCCCCTGCGGCGGCAGACGCTGGCCATGCGCTGGGTCATCGAAGCGGCCCGGGGCCGCACCGAGAAGTCGATGGCCCATCGGCTTGCCCACGAGATCCTGGATGCGGTCGACAACCGCGGAGCTGCGGTCAAGAAGCGCGAAGATACCCATCGCATGGCGGAAGCCAACCGCGCCTTCTCGCACTACCGCTGGTAGTGCCGGCTTCCTGATGATCAGTCCTGACTGATGTCTGATTGTCAGAGAAGTACCGTGCCGCGTACGACTCCCATCGAGCATTACCGGAACATCGGTATCTCGGCGCATATCGACGCCGGAAAGACCACCACGACCGAGCGGGTCCTGTTCTACACGGGCGTCTCCCATACCATGGGCGAGGTCCATGACGGCGCGGCCATCATGGACTGGATGGAGCAGGAGCAGGAGCGGGGCATCACGATTACCTCGGCCGCTACCACCTGCTTCTGGTCCGGCATGGACAAGCAGTTTCCCGAGCATCGCATCAACATCATCGATACTCCCGGCCACGTGGATTTCACGATCGAGGTCGAGCGCTCGCTGCGCGTCCTGGATGGCGGTGTCAGCCTGTTCTGCGCTGTGGGCGGTGTCGAGCCCCAGTCCGAGACGGTCTGGCGGCAGGCAGACAGATACGGTGTGCCGCGCATCGCCTTCATCAACAAGATGGATCGTCCGGGTGCGGATTTCTCCCGTGTCGTCCAGCAGATTCGCGACCGGCTCGGCGCCAATCCCGTCCCTATCCAGATACCAATCGGTGCCGAGGACCGCTTCCGTGGCGTGGTGGACCTCCTGCGAATGCAGGCCATTTACTGGGACGAGTCCACCCAGGGCATGCGGTTCGAACTGCACGACATTCCGGCTGAACTGCTGGCGGCCGCCCGCGAGCACCGCGCGCGGCTGGTTGCCCAGGCGGCCGAAGCCAGCGATGAGCTGCTTTCCACGTACGTCGAGGCCGGTGAACTCGGAGTCGCGGATATCAAGAAGGGGCTCCGCGTCCGCACCCTGAAGGGCGAGATCGTCCTGGTCACCTGCGGTTCCGCCTTCAGGAACAAAGGGGTTCAGGCTGTGCTCGATGCTGTCATCGAGTACCTGCCGTCTCCGGCAGACAAGCCCCCGGTCGTTGGTCTCCTGGAGGGCAACCGGCCGGGTCGGCGGCTCGCCAGCGACGATGAGCCGTTTGCCGCGCTGGCCTTCAAGATCGCTGCCGACCCGCTCGCGGGGAATCTGACCTTCTTCCGCGTCTATTCGGGCGTGCTGAACTCAGGCGATACAGTCTTCAATCCGGTCAAGGCGCGGCGCGAGCGCATCGGCAGGCTGCTGCAGATGCATGCCAACGAGCGGGAGGAGATTAGCGAGGTACGCGCGGGCGACATCGCCGCGGCGGTCGGCCTGAACTACGTCACCACAGGTGACACCCTTACCGACGAGCGGAATGTCATAACCCTCGAGAAGATAGTGTTCCCCGAGCCGGTGATTTCCGTGACGCTCGAGCCCGGCTCCGAGGGCGACCAGGAGAAGCTTGGCCCGGCTTTGCAGAAGCTTGCGGAGGAGGATCCGACTCTCCGCATCGGTACCGACGCGGAATCCGGCCGGGTGCTTCTTTCCGGCATGGGCGAACTGCACCTCGAAATCATCGCTGACCGGTTGCGACGTGAGTTCGGCGTCGAAATCGCCGCGGGCCGCCCGCAGGTTGCATATCGCGAGACAATCCGCAGGACTGTCGAGCAGGAGGGGCGCTTCGTCCGGCAATCGGGCGGGCGCGGACAGTACGGACATGTGGTGCTGCGCCTGGCACCCTTGCCGGCCGGCGGCGGGTTCAGGTTTGAGAGCGTCGCTGTCAGTGGAGCCGTTCCGGCCATCTACCTGCCCGCCATAGAGGCGGGAATCCGCGAGCAGATGAATGGCGGCGTTGGCGCCGGCTTCCCACTGGTCGACATCGAGGTGACGTTACTCGACGGCTCCCATCATGAGTCTGATTCCAGCGAAGCATCGTTCAGGATCGCCACCGCAATGGCCTTCAAGGAAGGCTGCGCCAGGGCCGGCTCGATCCTTCTCGAGCCCATCATGAGGGTCGAGGTTGTCTCGCCAGAACAGTTCATGGGGGACATCAATGGCGACCTGGGTCGTCGCCGGGGAATTGTCCGCGGCGTGGACGAATCGGCGGCTGGCAAGATCATCCGAGCTGACGTGCCATTGGCCGAGATGTTCGGCTATGCGACCAGCCTGCGATCTCTGAGTCAGGGCCGGGCAACCCATTCCATGGAGTTCGCCCGGTACTCCCAGGTTCCGCCAAACGCACGGCTGGCAAACAGCCGGACGCACTGAGCAAAACCCAAGCCAAAGTCCAACAGAAGAGAGAGTCTGGTCATGTCAAAAGCCAAATTTGAGCGCAAGAAGCCGCACGTGAACGTGGGGACGATCGGCCACGTGG
>CAZTGY010000386.1:0-1855 GCA_964613445.1 uncultured Chromatiaceae bacterium
CGGCGTCTCCGGGTTTGCCGCTAGTTTCCGGCATCCGGGGCGCGGGCGGCAACCGGCGGCCGGGGGCTGTCGGGGCGCAGCGCGCCGTCCAGCACCGCGTTGATCCGGGCGATGACGTCGTCCGCCCGGATCAGGTCCATGGCGCCGGGGTCCCGCACGCGCTCGCCCCAGCGCAGTGCCTCGACGGGCTTGCCAAACTCCTGCCGGACGGCCTCCGGGTAGCGGTCGACGACCAGCCGCTGGCTGAAGTAGGGACCAGTCCGGTGCCGGTTGGACGTGGCATAGAGGCCCACCACCGGAACGCCGGCCGCGGTCGCCAGGTGTGCCGGGCCGGAGTCCGGGCAGATCACCAGGTCGGCCGCCTGGATGATCGCGAAAAGCTGCTTGAGCCGCGTCTGGCCGATGAGGTTGATCACGCTGGCATTCGCCGGCCCGCCCAGTGCCTGCTGGATCCGTGCGCCGTACTCACGTTCCAGCGCGGTCGGCCCGCCGGTCAGGACAACCCGCGCGCCCCGCATCTCGACGAGGTGCCGCGTCACGGCCACGTAGTTCCCGACGCTCCAGTTGCGATAGTTGCGGAACCGCTGGCTCGAGCACGGACTGATCACGCAGAGGGGGCGGGTGCCACCCGCCAGCGCGTTTGCCTGCTGCCGGTCGTCCGCACCGAGGCTGAACTCCCAGCGCAGGACCCGGTCCCGCACGCCGAGGTGCCCGGCGAAGCTGAAGAGGCCGTCCATCACGTGCTGGGACGGCGTCGGGGCGATCTTCTCGTTGGTGAACAGCCACTGGTAGTCCCGGGCCCGGGCGCGGTCGAAGCCGAGCCGCCTGTCGGCCCGCACCACGCCGCTCACCAGGTTGGCGCGCATGGAGGCGTGCATGTGGAGCAGCAGCGGGAACCGGCGGCCGGCCAGTTGCCGGCGAATCGACCTCAGGCTCGCCCACGGGGCGCGCTTGTCGAAGGTGATAAACTCGATGCCCGACGCGCCTTCCAGCAAGCCGAACTCGGTGCGGCCGATGATCCATGTGATGGGCGTGCCGGGCCAGGCCGCCTGCAGCGTGCGGACCACCGGCAGGGTGTGGCAGCAGTCACCGATGGCGGAGAGCCGTATCAGGCAGATGCTCTCCGGCACAGCTGCTGGCTTCGGCTGATTGGTCACAGGCAGAGAGTCACCACCGGACGGCATCCACCTTGCCCAGGCGCATCGCGAGACAGGACGGGAACGGCATCCTATACGAGGATACCCTCCTCAGCCACGCCGACCCGGCCCTCTTCGATCCGGCCACCTGGCGAGGCGCGCCCGTGGCGCCGGGCTACTCGGGGGGGCGTGGGGCCACGCTGTTCGTGGAGCATGGCGGCCAGCGCTGGGTGCTCCGGCACTTTCACCGCGGTGGAACCATCGGTCGCGTGCTCGATGACCAGTTCCTCTGGCTGGGCGAGGAGCGCACGCGGTGCTTCCGGGAATGGCGCCTGCTGGCGCACCTGCAGGACCTTGGCCTCCCGGCCCCCCGCCCGGTGGCCGCCCGGTACCGCCGGCGAGGCCTCACGTACACGGCTGACCTCCTCACCGTGCTCATCCCGGACGTGGAGCCCTACTCCACCCGTCTTGCCCGGGGTGCGGTGACGCCCGACATCTGGGGCGCGGTCGGCCGGTGCATCCGTGAATTTCATGCAGCCGCCGTGTTCCACGCGGACCTGACGGCGCACAACCTGCAGATCGACGCGGCGAACCGCATCTTCCTGCTGGATTTCGACCGGGGCCGGGTCCGGCGCGACGGAGGCAACTGGCGGCAGGCAAACCTGGCGCGCCTGCACCGGTCACTGAGCAAGATCAGCGAAGACGGCAGCGTCATATTC
>CAZTGY010000386.1:1865-2954 GCA_964613445.1 uncultured Chromatiaceae bacterium
AACGCCCCGGGCCTGTAGGAGCGGCTTCAGCCGCGACCCGGGCGGTGTCGCCGGCCATGCTACTGCGCCGCATTCCCGGGCGGTGCTGCCCTTGAAACAGCGGCGCGCCGTTCCCATACAATGGCTTCGTCCTACCTCTCCGGAGATGAAACTTGAAGCGGATATTCCTGTTCCTGGCCACGAACATCGCGGTCCTCGCCGTGCTCTCCATCTCCATGCGCCTGCTCGGCATCGACATGTACATGGCAAGCACGGGGCAGGACCCCTACGCCCTGCTGGCTTTCGCTGCCATCCTCGGCTTCGGCGGTTCGCTGATCTCGCTGGCCATGTCCAAGTTCATCGCCAAGCGGTCCACGGGCGCACGCGTCATCACCCAGCCTGCCAATGCCGAGGAAGCCTGGCTGGTCTCGACCGTGCAGCGCCTGGCCACGCAGGCCGGCATCGGCATGCCCGAGGTTGCAATCTATGACGCGCCGGACGTGAACGCCTTCGCCACCGGCGCGCGGCGCAATTCCGCGCTGGTGGCCGTCAGCACCGGGTTGCTGCGGAAGATGAGCAAGGACGAGGTCGAGGCGGTACTGGGCCACGAGGTCGCTCACGTCGCCAACGGCGACATGGTGACGCTGACCCTCATCCAGGGCGTCGTGAACACCTTCGTGATCTTCCTTTCCCGGATCATCGGCCGCTTCGTCGACCAGGTGGTATTCAGGAGCGAGCGCGGCCACGGCCCCGGCTTCTTCATCACGGTCATGGTCGCGCAACTCGTGCTGGGCATCTTCGCCAGCATGATCGTGGCCTGGTTTTCCCGGCAGCGGGAGTTCCGGGCGGACGCGGGCGGCGCGCACCTGGCCGGCCGCCAGAAGATGATCGGTGCGCTCGAGGGCCTGCAGCGCGCCCATGAGCCGGCCGTGCTGCCGGACGGGCTCCAGGCCTTCGGCATTTCGGGCGGCCCCGGCCGGTTCGGCCGCCTTTTCATGACCCACCCGCCGCTGCCGGAGCGCATCGCGGCCCTGCGGTCCGGGCAAGTAGCGCCGTAGGAGCGCCTTCAGGCGCGACCCCTGTCCCGCTCGAGACGCGCAGACGCGATTC
>CAZTGY010000387.1:0-2327 GCA_964613445.1 uncultured Chromatiaceae bacterium
CGGCACGGCAGCCGGCGCGCGCAGGCGTGGGCCGCGGGGAACGCCGTGATCATCATGGCCTACAGCCTGACGGACGGACTCGGCGCGCGCGCGTCGGGCCATCCCGTTTCGTACGTGCTGTGGATCTTTTTCTTCAACGCCTTCCCGCTGACGGCGCTGGCGCTGGTGCGGCGAGGCCCGGCGCAGTTGGGCGCGGCCCTGCTGCGCTGGCGGCACGCGGCGCTGGGCGCCGCGCTCACGATGGGCTCGTATGGCATCGTGCTCTGGGCCATGACCCTCGCGCCGGTAGCCGTGGTCGCCGCGCTGCGCGAAACCTCGGTGGTTTTTGCCGCGCTGATCGGTGCGTGGCTGCTGAAGGAGCCCTTCGGCCGGCTGCGCATCGCGGGCGCCGTGCTGGTCGCGGCGGGGGTGATGCTCCTGAGAATCTAGGCGGAAGCCAGGCGCTCGCGTTCGACGGGCCGCTCGTCGATCGGCAGGTTGAGCAGCGCGGAGACGATCCCCATCGCGACGGTCAGCCACCACATGAGCTCGTATGAGCCGGTGCGGTCGAACAGCCAGGCGCCGACGAAGACGCCGAAAAAACTGCCCACCTGATGGGAGAAGAAGGCCACACCGGCCAGCGTGGCCATGTACCGCACGCCGAACATCTGCGCGATGATGCTGTTGGTGAGCGGGACGGTGCCCAGCCAGAGGAAGCCGATCACCGCGGAGAACAGATAGATGGTCAGCGGCGACAGCGGCAGCAGCACGAAGACGGCAATGGCCATGGCGCGGGTGAAGTACAGCGAGGCCAGCAGGTACTTGCGGGTGTAGCGCCCGCCGAGCCGGCCCCACACATAGCTGCCGAAGATGTTGAACAGGCCGATCAGCGCGAGCGCGATCATGCCGGTGTTCGCCGACATGTGGTGGTCCAGGAGGTAGGCCGGGAAGTGCACCGAAATGAACATGAGCTGGAAGCCGCACACGCAGTAGGTGGTCGTGAGCAGTAGGTAGCTGCGATGACCCAGCGCTTCCCGCAGGGCCTGGGGGATGGACTGGCGCGGGCCTTCATGGTTCACCGGCTCTTCGGCGATCACCACCGACAGCGGCAGGATGAGGAGGACCACCAACGCCAGCACCATCAGCGCCTGCTGCCAGCCGATGGAGTTGATGAGCGTCTGGCCGAAGGGCAGCATCATGAACTGGCCGAAGGAGCCTGCGGCCCCCGCGACGCCCATGGCGGCGCTGCGCTTTTCCGGCGGGTAGGCGCGGGCGATCGCGCCGAACACCACGGAGAAGCCGGTGCAGCCGAGGGCGATGCCGATGATGAGGCCGGCGCTGAGCAGGAAGGCCGTGCCGGTGGTCGCCTGGGACATGAGGACCAGGCCCGCCGCGTAGATCACCGCACCGGCCGCGAGCACCCGGCCCGCCCCGAACTTGTCCGCGACCATGCCCGTGAACGGCTGGGCGATGCCATAGAGCAGGTTCTGGATGGCGATGGCGAAGGCGAAGGTCTGCCGGTCCCAGTCGAGCGCCATCGTGACCGGCTGCAGGTAGAGGCCGAAATTGTGGCGCGTGCCCAGCGCCAGGGTCAGCGCGATGCCGCCGCAGGCCAGCACCAGGGCGGGGGTGCGCCATGGACGGCGAGCCTTGAGGGTTTCCTCCACGCCGTGATTCTAGCGGACACGTGTCTCCCGCCAGCCCGCGCGATCCGCTGGGCTACAATGACGGCGGTCTTCAGGGTGTAGCTTAGTCCGGTAGAGCGCCTGGTTTGGGACCAGGAGGTCGGGAGTTCGAATCTCTCCACCCTGACCAGTGGCTTCCAGGCGTTCCGCGTTCAGGGAGCGCTTGTTTGTACCTGCTGCCGCAGCCCGGTCGCAGCCCCGGCGGGGATCCCGTACTTCGCCTGTCTCACCCGGAACGTTAACGCTGACTCCCACCATGAACGAGAACGACAAAATCAAGCTGGTCGATGCCTGGATCCTGGCGCAGGAGACGGAGGATGACGATGCCCAGGCCATTACGGCGATGGGGGACATTTCCCAATGGGAACCGGAACTGGCCTGGGACCTGATCCTGCGCATACACGCAAAGCCGATTTCCGACGAAGTCCGGGAAATGTTGATCGCGAGTCCCCTGGAGGATGTGCTGGTGTATCACGGGGAAGCGCTCTTTCCCCGGGTCAAGGAGGTCGCGCTTAGGGACCCGCTTTTTCGCGAAATGCTCAAGGGCGTATGGCTCGATGTGAAGGTCTCGCCCATCTGGCGCGAGTTTTACGAACTGGCCGGGATTGCGCCGCCAGGCAAAGGCAAATAATTTTCAGGCCGCGCACTGCGGTCCTCGTCTCG
>CAZTGY010000387.1:2337-2936 GCA_964613445.1 uncultured Chromatiaceae bacterium
CCGAGATCCAGGGCTAGCGAGCAGTGTCTGATCTGGCGCCGCTTCCTGCCACACCCACGGGCCGCTATCGCCACTACAAGGGCGGCGAGTACGAGGTTGTTGGGGTCGTTCGCCACAGCGAATCCCTGGAGCCCATGGTGCTGTACCGGCCGCTCTACAACGCGTCGGGCCTGTGGGTGCGGCCCTACGCCATGTTCCTCGGGCAGGTTGATGTCAACGGGGATGTCCAGCCCCGATTCAGGCGGCTCTCGGACGCGGCGGCGTCATCGAAACCGGAATAGCCATTTCGCCGCTGTTGCGCTTTGCTTTAAACTTTCCTGGTCTTGATGTTGCTGCTCCCGTAAGGCGGCGGTGAAGAGTCGTTGCGTATGACTGCGATTCGGGGCCAGGAGGCCCGGCGTTCGAAAGCCTCCGCCCATGGCATCGCAGGTACCGAAGGTCGGCGGTCCCCTCAATAAAATTAACGGTGGCAAGGAGATCGACGTGCGCGCCTGCGTATTCGTTCGTGCAGTGGCTTGTGGTGTTGCGTTGTGCGGTGCTGTTCCTGCGGTGGCCCAGTCCTGGCCCGCCAAACCCGTGCGAATGGTCGTACCCTTCCC
>CAZTGY010000388.1:0-2933 GCA_964613445.1 uncultured Chromatiaceae bacterium
CATGTCGGCCGCGAGCTGGCGGATGTCGTCGGTGACCGCGGGGACCGGCTCGGCCTTGATGCGGAGACGGGGGTCCGGGTACTCCAGGATTTTCAGGAGCGCCATTGGGCGTACTTCACAGTATGGCTATAAGTGCTATGTAAGTGGCTTGATTTTATGCTACATCTGCTGCCGCTTGGCGCCAGGGTAGCGGCCGGAATCGGCGCTCTTTTTGTACGCTTGGGCCGGATGCCCAGTTTAATGCATGGAGTCCCCATGAAAATCTCCCGGAAGAACGGCCGGTCGGCCGCCGCATTGGTCGTTTCCCTGGCGCTGGCCACCGCGGCCAGCGGCCTCCTTGCACAGCAGGGTGGCGGAATTCCGTTGAATCCGGCGCACCCCGACACCTACACGGTGAAGAAGGGCGATACCCTCTGGGACATATCCAGCATGTTCCTGCGGGACCCCTGGTACTGGCCCGAGATCTGGTACGTGAACCCCCAGGTCCAGAACCCGCACCTTATTTATCCCGGTGACGTGCTGTCCCTGGTCTACGTGGATGGCAAGCCGCAGATCCGGAGCTCCCGGGACGATACGGCCGGCGCCAGCGGTACCGACCGCCTGTCTCCCCGCATCCGGGAGGAACAGCTGTCGGAAGCGGTGACCACCATCCCCTACGAGGCGATCGCGCCGTTCCTGAGCAGGGGCATGGTCCTCTCCAGGAACGAGATCGACGACCTGCCCCGCATCATCGCCCTGCGCGACCGCCGGTTGCTCGGAGCCACCGGCAATGACGCCTACGTGCGGGGCAACATCTCCGACGTCGACCAGTCCTACAGCGTGGTGCACATCGGCGACAAGCTGGTGGACCCGGACGACGGCGCCCTGCTGGGCTACGAGGGCATCTATGTCGCCGAGGGGCACGTGCGCCGCGGCGGCGACCCGGCCACGGTGGTCCTCAGCGAATCCCAGCGGGAAGCCCTGCGCGGCGACCGGCTGGTGAACCATCCCGAGCCGCTGCCGCTGCAGTTCCAGCCGCGCTCGCCGGACCGCCCGGTCGAGGGCCGCATCGTGCATGTGGTGGACGGCGTCACCCAGATCGGCCAGTACCAGGTCATCGTCATCAATCGCGGTGCCCGGGACGGGCTGGAGCCCGGCCATGTGCTGTCGGTCTGGCAGGCCGGTGAACGGGTCTCCGACAACGTCAATTCCGGCCTCTTCGGCCGCAAAGTGCAGTTGCCGGACGAGCTGGCGGGGACTCTAATGGTCTTCAAGACCTACGATCGCCTCAGCTACGCGCTGGTCATGCGGGCCGAGGGCCCGATCCACACGCTCGACAACGTCCGTAACCCGAGCTGATCCCGCCGACTGGCCCGGCCGCCTCCCCCCAACGGGGCCGGCGGCTTCCCGCGGCGGGCACCAGCCCCGCCGCAGGAAGCCCGTGCCCGTCGACAAGTCCATCGAGAACTGGCTGGCACGGGGCGGCACCCACCTGCTCACGCCCGCCGATGCCGGCTACCCGGCATTGCTCCGGGAAATCCCCGACCCTCCCCCGCAGCTGTTCGTCCGCGGCGACCTCGACGCCCTGTCGCTGCCGCAGCTCGCCATCGTCGGCAGCCGCAATGCGACCCCCGCCGGTGCCGAGACGGCGCACCACTTTGCGTCGCACCTGGCGGCCCGGGGCTTCTGCATCACGAGCGGGCTGGCGGAAGGCATCGATGCCGCCGCCCACCGCGGCGCGCTGGCAGCCCGGGGCAGGACCATCGCCGTCTGTGGCACGGGACCCGACATCGTGTACCCGCACCAGCACGAAGCGCTCGCGGAGGAGATCATCGCCCGGGGCGGCGCCATCGTCTCGGAGTTCGCGCCGGGCACGGCGGTGTATCGCTCCAACTTTCCCCGCCGCAACCGCCTGATCAGCGGGCTGGCGGTCGGCACGCTCGTGGTCGAGGCCAGCCTGCGCAGCGGCGCGCTGATCACGGCGCGCCACGCGATGGAGCAGGGACGCGAGGTCTTCGCCATCCCGGGCTCCATACATAATCCCGTCGCGCGGGGGTGCCATCGCCTGATCCGCAATGGCGCGAAGCTGGTGGAAACGGCCGCCGACATCGTGGACGAGCTCGGTGGCCTGCTGGCGAGCCTGCGCGTTGACGAGGCCGCCGCCAACGCGGATTTCGCCCCGAACCCGTTGTGCGGCAACGCCGCCGGCGGTGCGGCGGAAACCGACGCGGACTATGCGCGCCTGCTGGCTGCCATGGCGTGGGACCCTGTTGACGTGGATACCCTCGTCACCCGCTCCGGATTGACGATCGGGGAGGTTTCCTCCATGCTCCTGCTGCTTGAATTGCAGGGTTCGGTGCGGGCACTTTCCGGTGGCCGCTATCTACGGGCAGGTAAGAACAGGAGCGTCGATACATGAGCGATACCGTTCTCGACGTCCTCCTGTACCTTTTCGAGACCTACTCCGACCAGGAGCCCCCGGCCTGCGAGCCGGGCTCCGCCGATCAGGACGTGCTCCGCGACGAGCTCCTCAAGGCCGGCTTTGGTGAGCCCGAGGTCGACAGCGCCCTCGACTGGCTGGACGGCCTCAATGAGACGAGCGCACCCTTCGCGGGAGTGCCGGGCGATCGCTCCATTCGCGTCTACAACGAAGTCGAGTTGCGCCGGCTCGACCTCGAGTGCCGCGGCTACCTGCTGTACCTGGAGCAGATTGGCATCCTGTCTCCTGCGCAGCGGGAGGTGGTCATCGACCGGCTCATGGCCCTGGGCTCCGGGACGGTGGACAAGGAGCAGGTCAAGTGGGTCGTGCTCATGGTCCTGTTCGCCCAGCCCGGCCAGGAATCGGCCTTCTCGCGCATGGAAGATCTGGTCTTCGAGGAGAGCACCGGCGCGATGAATTGAGGCCGAAGACTGCAATTGTTTGCACAAGCCGCGCTAGTGTCGCGGCTTCGTCG
>CAZTGY010000389.1:0-2925 GCA_964613445.1 uncultured Chromatiaceae bacterium
CGGAGATGTAGCGGATGGCATTCAGCGCGCGCACGCTGTTCCCGGCCTCGTTCAGCCGCGGCGAGAAGGCCGCGATCGCGAAGCGGCCCGGCACCACGGCGACGATGCCGCCGCCGACCCCGGTCTTGGCGGGCAGGCCCGCCGTGTACATCCACTCGCCGGACTCGTCGTAGAAGCCGGCCGTGGCCATGACGGCCAGGAGTTCCGGGACGTCCTTGGCGTTCATCACGCGCTTGTTCGTCAGCGGGTTGACGCCCTGGTTGGCCAGGGTCGCGCCCATGATGGCCAGGTCCCGCGCGCTGACGCCGATGGAGCACTGCCGGGTGTAGACCCGCATGGCCTCTTCGGGATCGCTGTAGAGCCGCTCGTAGTTGTAGAGCAGGTTGGCGATGGCACGGTTGCCAAAGGCGGTGCTGTACTCGGACTCGTACACGTCCTCCAGCACCGTCAGGGGCACCGGGCTGCCGGCAAAGTCACTGATGTTCTGCAGGATCTTGTTCCAGCGGTCTTCCTCCGATGTCGCCTGCACCAGGCTCACCGCCGCGATGGCGCCGGCGTTCACCAGGGGATTCACCGAGCGCTTTTCCTTGTAGGTCTCGATCGCCAGCCGCGAGTTGAACGGCAGGCCGGTGGGCTCGACGCCGATCTTGTCGTCCAGGACCTTCGGCCCCTGCTGGGTCATGACCAGCGCCGCCGTGAAGGGCTTGGACACCGACTGGATGGAGAACTTGTAGTCCACGTCGCCCGCGCTGTAGATCTTCCCGTCCCGGGTGGCGATCACCACGCCGAACAGCTCGCTCGGCGTCTTGGTCAGGATCGGGATGTAGTCGGCGTTCTTGCCGTCCTTCAGGTCCTTGTAGCGGGCGTGGGCGGAATCCACGAGGCGCTGGAAGTCCTTCGGCTTGGGATCGGCGGCGTTCGCGCTGGCGAAGGCCAGCGCGCCGAGGGCCAGGGTGGCAACGAGTGCAGCCGGGGAATTCATGTGGGTTGCTCCTGAATGTCCGCCATTCACAGGGTCACGCCAAAGTTGTACTTCACCGAGATCTGGATGCGCGTGGCATCGTTGTTGGCGCCATCCAGGTCCTCGCGCTCGCCCCAGAGCAGCTCGCCGCCGATCAGCACGTTCTCGACCGGGTAGTAGAGCAGGTTCACCGAGGCGTACTGGCCCTTCTTGTAGGTGTCGGGCAGCTGGCCGGCCGTGTTGTCGACCTCGGTGAAGGAGTAGCCGATGGAACTGCTGTACTTGTCGTTCCACCAGTGGTCGTAGTAGGCGGAGAAGCCGGTCAACTCGACCGCCTCAACCTTCACGCCCTCGTCACCAACCGCGCGGTCCGGACCTGCGTCCATGCCGCCGTCGTTCATGTAGCTCGCGATGCCCTCGCCGTAGACGATGCCGGCCCGGATCGCGTCCTTCTCGAGGACGTTGACGACCGTGGTCAGGTTGATGCCCCAGCCGAAGTCGTTGTCGTCATAGACCACCTGGGCGGTCCCGTTCGGGCAGTAGTCCAGGGCATCCGGATCGGTCTGGCTCGTGTTACACAGCACCTCGGCGCCGATCCAGCGCATGATGCCGGCCGCCTGCACGTGGCCGAAGCCGGTCTTCATCCGGTACTGGGCCGTGAGGTCCGGGTACTCCTGGTCGCCCTGGGCGCCCGGGAAATCGGCCACCTCGCGGAACTGGCCGGAGTCGATGTCGTTGCCGGGGTTCTCGATGGCCACGGCGAAGCTCGTGTCGCCCTTGATGGGCGTCCAGCGGATCTGCGGGTTGCGCAGGAAGACCATGCCGGTGGGTCCCCAGTAGTCGATCGTGTTGGGGAAGATGTCCACGTCCATGAACAGCGAGTTGGTCTGGCCGGCCAGGATCTGGCCCCACTCGCCGTAGGCGTGCCGCAGGCGGATCGTGGTCTCGCCCGCGTCGCTGCCGACCCCGAACATGTCGAACTCGAACTTGGTGTTGATGTCGCCCCTCGACGTGGGCAGCGTGGCCTTCACGCCGAAGCGGCTCTGCTTGACGCTGATGCTGGCCTGGCCATCATCACCGTACTGCTCGGGATCGGTCGGTATGCGGGAGGGCCGCAGGGTGTCTTCCCAGTCCGGGTTCACCCGGTCGAAATCCTGGATGTAGTCGACCTGGGCGAAGCCGTAGATCTCGAAGGACTTGGCGCCTTCTGCCGCGGAAGCGGGACCCTGCACTCCGGCCAAAGCGACGCCAGTCGCGATCGCCGTGACCACGCTCGTTCTGAACTGCCGAATCATGCTGGTACTCCTGATGGATGTTCGATCGTTAAGCAACCGGCCGACATTCGACGCCCGCTACCGAAAAGTACGCATGCCACGGGCATTCCCCAATGCCTTAACCACTTAAACATGCGCCGAAGGAAACCTCTAAGCAAGTGGTTTTCTTGCCTTTGGTGCGCCGGGCCCCGAGGATACGGGGAGGGTCATCAGGGCACCGGACCATGCCAGCCGCGCTGGAACTGATCGAAGAGCACTTCGCCGCCGAGGGGCGCACGCCGAAGGGCCGCAGGGCCCGCCTCGCCATCTTCCGGGCCACGCGGGACCTCATGACCCGGCGGGGACTCCACGCCGCGTCCCTGGACGCCATTGCCGACCGGGCGGGACTGACGCAGGCCGCCCTGCGCCATTATTTTGCCACCCGGGAAGTGCTGCTCCACGCCTTCTTCGTGGCGGCAACGCGCTGGTTCCGCGACCGGGTTGCCGCGCAGTTGAAGGCTGGTGAACTGCCGGCCCGGGCACAGCTGGAGAACTGCATCTCCTGGCACCTGGAATACATGGAGAACGTGGATACGGCCTTCTGGCTGGAGGGCTCGGCGTACTGGCTGCGGTATCCACCTCCCCGGCACACGCGGGACGACTTCTACCGCTGGCTGTCCCGGCAATACGCCCGGCTCATCAACGAAATCA
>CAZTGY010000390.1:0-2906 GCA_964613445.1 uncultured Chromatiaceae bacterium
AGGCCCGCTATGCCCGCGTTGATGTGCACCACGGAGCCACCGGCAAAGTCGAGCGCACCCTTCTGGAACAGGAAGCCCGCCGTGGCGCCGGCAGCAGCACCGGCCTCCGCATCCGTGTAGGCATCCGGGCCGGCCCAGAACCAGACCATGTGGGCAATCGGCAGGTAGGCGAAGGTGAACCAGATGACGACGAAGGTGAGCACGGCCGAGAACTTGATGCGTTCCGCGAAGGCGCCGACGATGAGGGCGGGCGTGATGCAGGCAAACGTGAGCTGGAAGACGAAATACGCCAGTTCCGGCACGTACACGCCCTTCGAGAAGGTGGCCGCCAGCGACTCGACGGTCAGGCCACTCAGGAAGAGCCGGTCGAACCCGCCGAAGAACGGGGAGCCGGCGGTGAACGCGACGCTGTAGCCGTAGATCGCCCAGAGCAGCGCGATGAGGCAGAAGGTCATGAAGACCTGCATCAGCACCGAGAGCACGTTCTTCGAGCGGACCATGCCGCCATAGAACAGTGCGAGGCCCGGTATCGTCATGAGGATGACCAGCACCGTGGACGTCAGCAGCCACGCGGTGTCGCCCTTGTCCGGCACCGGGGCGTCGGCCCCGAAAGCCAGGCCTGGCAACAGGAAGCCCGCCAGCAGCAGTGCCGGGGAGGCCACGCTGCGCGACCGGGTCAGAAGTCTGTTGAATTGAGTCACTGTGATATCTCCTGCACGAATCATTTTTCTAGACAGCTTCGCTGCCGGTCTCGCCCGTCCGGATCCGGACCACTTCATCCAGCTGGGTGACGAAGATCTTGCCGTCGCCGATCTTGCCCGTCCGGGCCGTGTTGACGATGGCTTCCACCACCTGCTCGGCGATCTCGTCGGCGACGGCGAGCTCGAGCTTGGTCTTCGGGAGGAAGTCCACGACGTACTCGGCGCCGCGGTAGAGCTCCGTATGGCCGCGCTGGCGGCCGTAGCCCTTCACCTCGGTGACGGTGATGCCCTGGACGCCCATCTCCGTGACGGCCTGGCGGACGTCATCGAGCTTGAACGGCTTGATGATGGCTGTGATGAGTTTCATGGCGTCAATCCCTACTTGAGCAGCCCGAACGTCTTGCTGATGCTGAAGACGAGCGAGGTTTCGCTGTCTCCCTCCTCGAAGTCCTTGATGGCGGTGTCGTCCGTGTAGATCAGCGACACCTTGTAGTCGAGACCGATGGGCTCGAACTGGCTGCCGTAGCCGAGTTCGTAGTACGTGGTGTCGAAGTCCTGGCTGAACAGGCCGACGAGGCCGTAGAAGCCCTTGTAGTCGACCCGCGGCGCGATGAAGGTGTAGTCGAGCGACCCTTCGCCGCCGTCGCCCGTGGGGCCGTCGAAGTTGTCGTACTCGCCGATGGCAGTCGAGATGCTGAAGATCCTGTAGCCCAGGCTGAGATTGAGTTCCTGGTAGTCGTCATCGAAGTCATCGGTGTAGGTGTAGTAGGTGGCACCGATGCCGTAGTTCAGGTCGCCGACGGAGCCGTTGTAGCCGCCGTAGAGGTCCACTTCCAGGCCCTCTTCCACGTCGGCATTCCAGTTGCCGAGGTAGAAGCCGTTGGCCTTGAGGTCGATGCCACCGTTGGCGGAGGAGTCGCTCTGGGAAATGCCGCGGAAGATGTATTCGGACATGTAGCCGACGTTCGCGGTCACTTCGGCTGCCTGGGCGCCGCCAGCCACGGCGCACAGCAGCGCGACTCCGGACTTCGTCAAGGTCTGTTTCGCCACGAAAACGCTCCTATGGGTTTCTTGTGTGGTTGATGAGGGACTGGCACGATCATCGCGCTGCCGACAAACGCACTAAGCACGATCCGTGCCAGGTCTCTTGCAGGCCACCCGACCACGCCGCAGCAGGGTCGGAGCTCGCCGGGAACCGTCCCTTTGCACCATTGCAGGGCGGTCACGGGGGCCACTGGATCGTTACGGGGCGCAGGCCAGGCCTGGGGAGTGAGTACCGTGGACGCAAAGCCCGAAACGAAACTGGACGCCCGTTTCATCGAAGACCTGGCCCGCAAGCTCGCCGCGAATGTTCCGGGCAGCGTCCGGGCCCTGCAGGCCGACCTGGAGCGAAACTTCGAGGCGCTGCTCGGCAGTACCTTCGAGAAGCTCCAGCTGGTGACGCGGGAGGAGTTCGACGTGCAACGCCGCGTGCTGGAACGCACGCGGGAGAAGCTCGCCCGGGTGGAGGCGGAGCTGGAGGCTCTGGAGAAGCGGGTGGCCAGCGAGACCTGAGCCAGGCCTGAGCCGGTCCCGGTGCGCCTCGCCACCACCCTGAGCCGCGCCCAGCTGGGCCTCAGGGCACCGGAAGTCCTGGTCGAGGCCCATGTGGCCGGGGGACTGCCCCAGTTCACCATCATCGGCCTCATCGAAACGGCGGTCCGTGAGAGCCGGGACCGGGTCCGGGCGGCCATCCAGTCCTCGGGCCTCGAGTTTCCCGACGGCCGGATCACCGTCAACCTCGCCCCGGCGGACCTCCCCAAGTCCGGCAGCGGCTTCGACCTGGCTATCGCGGTGGCGATCCTCGTGGCGTCGGGGCAGGTACGCGCGCCGCGCGCCTTGGGTGTCGAGTTCCTGGGTGAGCTCGCGTTCTCCGGGGCGCTACGCCGGGTGCCGGGCCTCATACCCGCGCTGCTCCGGGCGCGTCAGGCCGGACGCCTCGCCATCGTGCCGGCCGCGGCCCTGGTCGAGGCGAGCCTGCTCGGGGGCGACCGGATCCGTCTCGCCGGCGAACTCCGCGACGTCGTGAACCACCTGAACGGCGGGGCAGAACTGGCGGCGCCGCCCGCCGGTGAGCCCCCCGGGTCGCCTGGCGTGCCCGAACTCCCTGGTGCCGAAGCCGAGGACCTGGCGGACGTGCGCGGGCACGCGGCCGCCCGCCGCGCC
>CAZTGY010000391.1:0-2899 GCA_964613445.1 uncultured Chromatiaceae bacterium
CCCTGGTGGTGCTGATCCTCCAGCTCGTCACCGGCATCTTCCTGACGATGAACTACAAGCCCTCGGCGGAGGACGCCTTTGCCTCCGTCGAATACATCATGCGGGAGGTGGAGTGGGGCTGGCTGATCCGCTACATGCACTCCACCGGCGCCTCCATGTTCTTCGTGGTGGTGTACCTGCACATGTTCCGGGGCCTCATGTACGGGTCCTACAAGGCTCCGCGAGAGCTGCTGTGGATCATCGGCATGCTGATCTACCTCGCCCTGATGGCCGAGGCGTTCATGGGTTACCTGCTGCCCTGGGGCCAGATGTCCTACTGGGGCGCCCAGGTGATCATTTCGTTGTTTGGCGCGATTCCGGTGGTCGGTGACGGGCTCGTGGAGTGGATCCGCGGGGACTACTTCATCTCCGACATCACCCTGAACCGTTTCTTCGCGCTGCACGTGGTCGCAGTGCCGCTGGCGCTGCTGCTGCTCGTGGTGGTCCATATCCTGGCCCTGCACACCACGGGCTCCCTGAACCCGGACGGCATCGAGATCAAGGAGAAGAAGGGTCCCGACGGGATTCCCCTGGACGGCGTGGCCTTCCACCCGTACCACACCTCCAAGGACCTCGTGGCCATCATCGTCTTCGCCATCGTGTTCTCCGCGGTGCTGTTCTTCGCGCCGGAGATGGGCGGCTACTTCCTGGAGCATGCGAACTTCGAGCCGGCCAACCTGCTGAAGACCCCGCAGCACATCGCTCCGGTGTGGTACTTCACCCCGTTCTACGCCATTCTCCGGGCCGTCCCGAGCAAGGGCTGGGGCGCGTTCCTGATGCTCTCGGCAATCGTGCTGCTGTTCCTGCTGCCATGGCTGGACCGCTGCAAGGTCAAGTCGATCCGCTACCGTGGCTGGCAATTCAAGGTGGCGCTCGCCGCCTTTGCGGTCAGCTTCGTGGCGCTTGGCTTCCTCGGCCTGCAGCCAGCCTCCGACGCCGTACGGGATGCCTCGCGATTCTTTGCCGGCATCTATTTCGCGTTCTTCCTGCTGATGCCGTTGTACACCTCGCGGGAGCGGACCAAGCCGGTTCCCGAGCGCGTCGTGTACCACGGGCACGAGTGAGCTGGTCATGGTCAGTCAATTCATGAATCAACGCCTCCGATCCTGCATCGTTGCCCTCGCCGGGGCCCTGGTACTTGCCGGCGCGGGTCCCGCGCTGGCTTCCGGTGGCGGCGGCGGGTTCCAGCAGCCCGCCAACAACGACGTGTCCAATGTGGCGTCGCTGCAGCGGGGCGCGCGAAACTTCGTCAACTATTGCCAGGGCTGCCACTCGGCCAAGTACGTGCGCTACAACCAGCTGGCCAGGGACCTGGACATGACCGAGCAACAGGTGATCGACAACCTGATGTTCGGTGCCGCCAAGCCTACCGAAACGATGGACATCGCCATGCGTCCGGCGGACGGCCTGCGCTGGTTCGGCATTGCGCCACCCGACCTTTCGCTGATGGCCCGCGCCAAGGGCGCGGATTACATCTTCAACTTCCTGCGCACCTTCTACCTCGATCCCAAGCGCCCCGCCGGCGTGAACAACCTGATGCTGCCCAACGCCGCCATGCCCCACGTGCTGTGGGAGCTCCAGGGCCTGCAGACGGCGGTCTTCGAGGAGGAGGAGCACAACGGCATTCGCCAGGTCGTGTTCCGGAAGTTCGAGCAGGTCGCCCCCGGCAAGCTCTCCCCCGGGGAGTACGATGCGTTCGTACGGGACACGGTGAACTTCCTCGAGTACATCGCCGAGCCCATGAAGCTGAAGCGCCAGAGCCTCGGCATCCTCGTCATCGCCTTCCTTGTGGTCTTCGGCATCTTTGCCTATCTCCTCAAGCAGGAGATCTGGAAGGACGTCAAGTAGGTGACTGACGACTGGAACAGTTTCGGGAGCGGCCCGGGGCGGCGAGCGGCCATGACGCTCTACTCCAATCCCGTTTCGATCCACAGTCATCGCGCCCGGATCGTGCTCGCCGAGAAGGGCATCGTCATCGACATCGTCAGTGTCCAGAACGACGAGTTGCCGGAAGACCTGCTGGACCTCAATCCCTACCACTCCACGCCGACGTTGCTCGACCGGGACCTGGTGCTCTACGACTCCCGCGTCATCATGGAGTACATCGACGAGCGCTTTCCGCACCCGCCGCTGATGCCGGTGGACCCGGTGAGCCGGGCGCAGGTCCGCCTGGCCCTCTACCGGGTCGAGAAGGACTGGTACACGCTGGCCGACCAGTGCGACAAGGTGACCGACAAGAAGCAGGCCGCCCAGGTGCGGAAACAGCTGCAGGAAAGCCTGCTCTCGAGTGCTGACGTCTTCGCGGCCAAGCGCTTCTTCCTGAGCGACGAGTTCTCCCTGGTCGACGCGAGCGTCGCGCCCCTGCTGTGGCGCCTGCCCGCCTACGGCATCGAGCTTGCCGGGAACTCCGCCCAGCCCATCCGCCGGTACATGGACAGCATGTTCGGCCGGCGCTCCTTCAGGGAGAGCCTCACCGACGCCGAACTGGAGATGCGACAGTAACCACGCCGAAGCGGCCCTACCTTCTCCGGGCCCTGCACCAGTGGATTACCGACAACGGCCAGACGCCGCATCTGGTCGTGGATGCCAGTCAGCCCGGCGTTGCGGTCCCCGAGCAGCACGTGCAGGACGGGCGCATCATCCTGAACATCAGCTACTCTGCCACCAGCCGGCTGGACCTGGCGAACGATGCCGTCAGCTTCGATGCGCGCTTCGGCGGCGTTCCCCGCACCGTTCGCGTGCCCGTCGTCGCCGTGCTCGGCATCTACGCGCGGGAGACGGGCGAGGGGCTGGTATTTCCAACTGACGAGTACACGCCGCCCGGCGAAGGCCCGAAGCCCGACCCGATGCCGCCGCCGGA
>CAZTGY010000392.1:0-2026 GCA_964613445.1 uncultured Chromatiaceae bacterium
CCTTCCGGCGAGAATCGAGTCTGCGAGTCTCGAGACGGAAGGGGTCGCGGCTGAAGCCGCTCCTACACCGACTACCCATGCGCGTCCTGATCGTCTATGCCCACCCGGAGCCCACGTCCTTCAGCGGAGTGATGAAGGACCTGGCGGTGGAGACACTGACGGCGGCAGGACACTCCGTCACCGTGTCCGACCTCTACGCCCAGGGCTTCAACCCCGTGGCCGGCCCCCACGATTTCATCCACCGGGCCGACCCCGCGCGACTCGATGTCGGTGCCGAGCAGGCCCATGCGGCGCGCACGGCCGGCTTCGCGGCCGACGTCCAGGCCGAAATCGACAAGCTCATGGCCGCGGATTTCCTGCTGCTGCAGTTCCCGTTCTGGTGGTACTCGGTGCCCGCCATGCTGAAGGGCTGGATCGACCGGGTCTTCGCCTACGGCGTGGCCTACGACTTCGGCCGGACCTGGGACCGGGGCGTGTTCACGGGCCGGCGCGCCATGCTGGCCTTCACCACCAGCGCCCCACCCACCACCTCGATGCCCGACGGCCGCAACGGGGACCTGGAACGGACCCTCTGGCCGCTCCACGCCGGCGTGCTCGCGCTCTGCGGCTACGACGTGCTGAAGCCCTTCGTGGCCCACGCGGTCCGCTGGGTCGACCAGGACCGCCGCGCGGCAATCCTCGCCGAGTACCGTCAGCGCCTGCTGGGCATCGAACGCGACCAGCCCCTGTTCTTCCAGAAGCTCGGGGACTACGGCCCGGACGGCCGCCTGAAGCCGGGGATCGAGCCGCGGACTCCCGGCCAGCACCGGGGGCCCCGCCTGCACCTCGACTAGCGGCGGCCGCGACCGCACCTCGGCGCAGGACGCCCCGGGGTTCGTGGTATAGATTTCCCTGTCACCGGATTGAGGACACTCCCGCCCATGAAGATGCAGAACCTGGCCCGCGCCACGGCCCTCGGCCTCGCCGCGCTCATTGCGTCCGGCTGTGCAACAACGTCCCGCGAGGACCCCGATGTGGCCAGGGGCCGCCAGCAACTCGTTGACGCCCTGGACGCCGGGTGGATCCGCGTCGTCGCGAGCGGCAAGGACCGGGAAATACTTGCCAGCCAGCCGCCCTCCAGCCCGGGCGCTGCGCTCTCCTACATGGTGACGCTGGCGGACTGCCTGCCCCAGCCCGACATTGCCCCCTTCCCCGAGAAGCCCGTGGGCCTGTTCAAGGAAATCCTCGACCGGGGCACGATCCGGCAGGTCGTGCAGACCACGACCAACACGCCGAACGACACCGCCTTCTTCTTCTCGTCGATCAGCGACGCCCAGTTCCAGGCGGTGCTCGACGAGATCAATGCCCACTACAAGGTGAACCTGAAGATCGAGAACGTCGTCGTGCCGCCGGGTCCCATGCCCTCCACATCGTTCGTGGTGGAAGGCAAGGCGGACATCGTCAGCCAGCTGAACGCGACGGGCGGCGACACCCAGGGGATGCGGCGGCGGACGTCCCGGCGCTTCACCTGCACCATGAGCGCCATCAGCCAGTACATCCACATCCCGGCCAAGTCCCGGCTGGCGAAGGAGATCAACACGGTTGACGACCTCTCGAAGCGCAAGGGACTCCGGATCTGCACCGGCCCGCTGGCCACCCAGACGGCCCGGGCCTTCTTCCCCCAGCACACCGTGTCGACCAAGTACCTGAACGACCTCACCGGCTGCGACAAGGACATCCAGGCCGGCAAGGCCGACCTCATCATCAACCCGCTGCCGTCCCTGGCGATCGGCGGCCTGAAAGGCTACAAGTCGGTGCACACGCTGATCGTCGCCGGCACGCCGCTCTGGGTCGCCCGGGAAGACATCCAGTGCCCGTCGGACGGCAATCCGCGCACCGAGGACAAATGCTTCCGGGTGGAGTGAACGAACGAGCGCCCGTAGGAGCGCCCGTAGGAGCGCCCGTAGGAGCGCCTTCAGGCGCGACCCACAACCATCGCGCCTGACGGCGCTCCTACGGGGCCACCAGCATGGACCGACAGACACAA
>CAZTGY010000392.1:2036-2898 GCA_964613445.1 uncultured Chromatiaceae bacterium
CGAGCTCGAAGCAGCCGCCTTCCGGCGGCTGCTTCAGCACCTCGACGCCCACAAGGAGGTGCAGAATATCGACCTGATGAATCTGGCCGGCTTCTGCCGCAACTGCCTGGCCAAGTGGTACCGGGCCGCCGCCGAGGAGCAGGGCATCACCCTCAGCGACGAATTGGCCCGTGAACGCATCTACGGCATGCCCTATGCCGAGTGGAAGACGAAATACCAGAAGTAGGAGCGCCTGTGGTCGCGCCTGAAGGCGCTCCTGCAGGCGCGACCACAACATCTAAGGAGTGTAGACATGCGCACCACCATGCTCAGCTCTCTCGCGCTTGCCTGTTGCCTGCTCGCTCCCATGCCCGCGGATGCCCAGTTCTGGGATCCGCGCGCCCTAGACGGCGACCCAGCGACGGCCACGTCACCCCTCGCCCCGCGGCTCGCCGGCCTGGGCAAGCTCACCCACCCGGTCACGACGACGAAGAACCCGGGCTCCCAGGCATTCTTCGCCCAGGGCATGAACCTCGTCTACGCCTTCAACCATCCCGAGGCCGTGCGGGCCTTCCGGGAGTCCGCCCGCCTGGATCCCGACAACGCGATGGCCTGGTGGGGCCAGGCGCTGGCGCTCGGCCCCAACCTCAACCTGCCGATGCAGCCGGAAGCCATCGCGCCGGCCTGGGAGAGCGCGCAGCGCGCGCTCCGCCTCGAGGGGCGTGCATCGCCCGTCGAGCAGGCGCTGATCGAGGCCCTCGCCACCCGCTACAGCAAGGATCCGAAGGCCGATCGCGCGACCCTCGACCGCGCCTACGCAGACGCGATGGCCAAGGTCGCCGCCGCCCACCCCGGGCACCTGGGCGCCGCCACGCTCTACGCC
>CAZTGY010000393.1:0-2870 GCA_964613445.1 uncultured Chromatiaceae bacterium
GAGAACGGTGGCGACCGGAAGTTCGTCAACGACTTCGTGAAGGCCTGGGCCAAGGTGATGAACCTGGACCGCTTCGACGTGCGGACCTGAGCCGGGCCGCGCCCCGGGACAAGCAACGGCGGCGTCATCCGTGACGCCGCCGTTTGTGTTTAGAATGCCCGGCAAAGAAGCCCTCATGGCCTGCCCCTGCGGAGTCCCCCCTCGATGAACGACAAGATCCTTCCCGGTATCCTGGCCAGTGCGCCCGTCAGTGCCGTAGTGATCGGCGCGAGGAGCCTCGACGACTCGCTCGGGTTCTACTCCGGGACCCTGGGCCTCGACGTCACCGAGTCCCGCACCTGGCAGGGCCCCGAATTCGAGCGCTACTGGCACCTGCCCGCGGGATCGAAGGCCCGGGTCGCGTTCCTGGGGCAGGGCGCCGACCCGGTGGGCCGCATCCAGCTCATGGAGTTCGATGCGCCGAAGCGCAAGCTGGTCCGGCCGGCGGAGATCCGCCGCGCCACGGGGCTGTTCAACCTGAACATCTACGCCGCCGACATGGCGAAGGACTACGAGAAGCTGAAGTCCCAGGGCTTCAACTTCTGGAGCCAGCCGGCCCACAACAACTTCGGGCCGGTGGTGGGGGAGACGCTGGAGGCGGCCTTCGACGGGCCGGACGGCGTCGTCATCAACCTGATCCAGCTGCTGTCGGACAGCCCGAAGACGGTGATCGGCCGCATCATCCAGTTCATCACCACGTACGGCCGCACCCCGACGGGCTTCACGTCGGTCGTCACGACGGCCCACGGCGTGTCCGACATGGAGAGGGCGCTGGCCTTCTATTACGGGCCATTGCACATGACGGTGTTCATCGAGTCGGTGCTCAAGGGGCCGGAGACCAACCGGGCCCTGTGCCTGCCTCCCCACTGCGAGACCCGGAGCGTGCTGGTGCAGGGCGCCCACGAGTACGGGAAGATCGCGCTCGCGACGCCCATGAACTACGAGGTGCCAAACCTGGTGCCGGACGCGGTGGCGCCGAACATCGGCTACCTGGCCCAGTCCTTCCAGGTGGCGAACCTGGCTGAGACGGCGCAGGCCTGCGCCGCGGTGGGGGCGGAGGTGTACACGGCGCCCATGACGATCGACCTGCCGGGGCGTGGCAAGCGCAAGGCGATGATCGTGCGGAACCCCGGCAGTGGCGCCCTGCAGGAACTGTTTGAGTAAGGTCGTCCTCGACACCAACGTCTGGCTGGCCCTCTGGTTCTTTCGCGAATCCGGGGTGGACGCACTGCGGGACGCCCTCGCGCGGGGCGACCTGGTTCCCGTGCGCTCGGCCGCGACGGACGTGGAGCTGGCGGAGGTGCTGGCGCGGCCCGGGCTCTTCGATGTGGCCCCTGAGCGGCAGGCCGACCTGATGCGCCAGTGGGAATCCCTCGCGGTGCTGGTCGGCGACATCGTACCCGCGCCCTGTCGTTGCCGGGACCCGGATGACCAGAAGTTCCTGGACCTGGCGCTCTCCGCCGGGGCGCGCTGGCTCATCACCCGGGACCGGGACCTGCTGAAGCTGCGGAAGAAGGTGCGGGCGGCGGGACTGACGATCAGCTTGCCGGCGGGCTACGTCCAAATGTCGGCAGATGCGTCGGGAATTCAGCTTACTCCGGGCGGTGAGCCGACGTTAACCTAAGGCCACTCCTGTCGTCGGCTCGCGCCAATGAGGCACTCCGTGGACTATCTCTACTCGCTGTATGATGCCCTCGTCAGCATCAACGTCCCGAACGACAAGGCCCGGGCGGTGGTGGACGCGATGGAGCGGGACATGGGCACGACAATCGCCACCAAGTCGGACCTGCAGGTGCTGCAACATGCCACCAAGGCCGACCTCCAGCTGCTGCGGCAGGAACTGCTGACGGCCATGTCCCAGTTTGTGACGAAGGACGAGCTGCAGGCGGTCCGCGCCGACATCGTCGGACTGCGCCAGGACAACGCCCTCATCCGCAAGGACCTGGAACTCCTGTCCACCACGATGACCGTCCGGCTGGGCTCGATGCTGATGCTCGGCCTCGGGCTCCTGTTTGCTGCCCTGAAGCTGACCTGAGGGGCCGTACCCCCGGCATCCGCGGGTGACAATTGTTAACGCTCCGGTGATTCTCGAAACATAGGATCACAGGCATCGCTGTACCCGGCCCCAGAAGCCGGGGCGCCCGTACTAGGAGACTGCCATGAACCTGTCACTCATCCTCTGGGGCATCCCCCAGGCCATGCGGGTCGCCGCCCGCGTCTACCCGGACTACGCCGCGCGCCTGAAGGAGCGGGACTGCATCGCCCAGTTCCGCGTCCGGGACGTCCCGGAGGGCCGCTGGGTGCAGCTCAAGGGCGGCAGGATCAGCTCCGGCAAGGGACTGCACAAGAGCCCCGACCTCACCATCCACTTCAAGAACAAGGCCATCGCCGAGAATTTCCTCATGCCGCCCTTCGACCTGCTCGAGCGCATCGACGCGGCGAAGAACTTCAAGGTGGGCCTGGACGGCCCCGACGACCTGGCCGTCTGGTTCATGGCCACCCTGGCTCGCCTGGAGTCCATCACGTGGAAGTCCGGCACCGACATGGGCAACGGCGTCACCCGGTACACCAACGGCACCAACGGCGGCCCCATCTTCGTCTACGTGAAGGACGGCAGGATCCTCCGCACCACGCCCATGGACTTCGACGACGAGGACGCGCCGTCCTGGACCATCGAGGCCCGCGGCAGGAAATTCACCCCGCCCCGCAAGACCACGCTGGCCGCCCACGGCGCCTGCCAGAAGTCGATGGTGTACTCGAAGAACCGCCTGCTGTACCCGATGAAGCGGGTGGACTTCGATCCCAACGGCGAGCGCAACATCCAGAACCGG
>CAZTGY010000394.1:0-2867 GCA_964613445.1 uncultured Chromatiaceae bacterium
TCCATGTACGAGGCCCGGCGCGAGCTCGTCTTCCGCGGCGAGCTGCTGCCACCCAAGTACGACATGGAACCCTATGTCACTGCCGAGGAGCGCCAGCTGGTCATCGACAAGTGGCAGAACTTCGCCAAGGCGTTCTGGACCCGCTCCGGCAAGATCGAGGACGTTCCCGAGTCCATCGTGAACCGCCTGATCGCCGCCTGCTCGTCGGCCGGTGACATGGGCGCCATCGACCTCCAGATCGAGCGCTTCCGGGTGTTCGAGAAGGCGGGCCTCACGGAGCTGTCGATCCGCCTGTTCGACGAGCCGATGGCGGGGCTGAAGATCGTCGCGGAGCACGTGCTGCCGTACTTCGAGCGGTACTGAGCCGTGGCCCCGCGGACACGCCGCTCGCTGGCGGCCCGGGGCCTTGCCCTGGTCGCCGTGCACCTGGCCCTCGCGGGTTGCGCCGGCGCCGGCGCAGCCCGGCCGGACGCCCCGGTCGCGGTCGACCTCACGGTGCTGCTCCCGCCACCGCCGGCGCCCGGAACGGCGGCAGCGGAGGCTGATCTGGACGCCGTGCTCGTCGCGCAGGCCGCGCGCACCCCGGAGTCAATGGCGGCGGCAAAGGCGGATGCGCTGGTCAGCGTCTTCCGCTTCGCCGACGTCCTGGGCCCGGCGTTCAGCGCCGACCAGCTGCCCAGGACCACGGCACTCTTCCGCGACGCCGGGCGGGAGTCGACGGCCATCGGCCGGCGGGCAAAGGCCTACTGGCACCGCCCCCGGCCCTACCGGGTCAGCGAGCGCGTCACCCCCATCGTTGGCGTGTCCACCGGCGGCTCCTATCCGAGCGGCCACTCGATGTTCGGTTGCCAGTCGGCCGTGCTCCTCGGCGTGATGGTCCCCGAGAAGCGCGCCGCGCTCCTGGAGCGTGGCTCGGCCTATGGGCGAAACCGGATCGTCGGCGGCGTCCATTTCCCCACGGACGTGGATGCCGGCTGCACGGCCGGCAGGATCGTGGCGGCCGTGCTGCTGCAGTCCCCGGCATTCCAGGCGGAGCTCGCGGCCGCCCGCGACGAGACGCGGCGGGTGCTGGGGCTGCCGCCCGTCGCCGCCCGGGACTGAGGCCGGCAGCTGCCTGCCGCCCCGATGGACATCCACTGCATCCTCGAGCCCGACTCCCCGGAGCGCTTCCGGGACCTGGGCCGGCTCGCCGGGCAGCTGGGCCTCGAGGCCGTCTGGGCCCCCAACATCCTGTCGGCCCGGGACCCCTTCCTGGCCTTCTCGCTGCTGGCGCGGGAGTCGTCCGCGATCCGCATGGGCCCCGTCGCCATCAGTCCCTTCGAGCTGCACCCGCTGAAGATCGCCAATTCCCTGCTGACCCTCAACGAGCTCTCGGGCGGCCGGGCGAACCTCGTGATCGGCGGCGGCGGCGGGACCATGATCGGCATGGGGCTCAAGCCCGACCGGCGCGCCACGCACCCGCGGATGGTGCAGGGCGTCCGCGAGTGCGTCGAATTCCTGCGCGCGGCATCGCCGACGGCGCCGCTCAATTTCAACGGCGAGCTGTTCCAGGTGCAGAACTACCTGCCCGACTGGGCCACGGCGCCGGCGCCCCGCCTCTACGTCGCCGCCAACCGCCCCCGGATGCTGCAGCTCGCCGCGGAGCTGGCCGACGGGGTGATGCTCTCCGACATCTCCCTGCACCACATCGCGCAAACAGTAGCGACCCTGCGAGAAGCGCTTCCAGCCCGCAGGAGCGGCTTGAGCCGCGACTTCTCAATCAACAACCTCCTCGCCTGGCACGTGAAGCACGACCGCGCCGCCGCCTACGCGGAAGCCCGCCGCAAGCTCTGGGTGCGTGGCATCTGGGAGCGCGCCCGCAACGCGCCGTTCGTGGATGCCGCCGCCTGCGACCTCATCGAGAAGAACCTGGCGGGGCTGGCGCTCGCCTACCAGCGCGGCGAAGACCCCGCCGGGGTGGTGCCACGGCCCATACTCGATGCGCTCGTCGACGGCCTGACGCTCACGGGCGCGGGCAACGACCTCACGCGGATCGTCGACGAGCTCCTCGCCTTCCGCCGCGCCGGCGTGACGGAGATCGCGCTGCGGCTCTATGGCGACCCCGAGGCGGCGATCCGGCTGGTCGCCGCCGGGGTGGCGCCAGCGATTATCGGCGCCCGTTAGCCCGGGCGGCGGCGCCTAACCCACAGCCCGCGTCAGGGCATATCGGCCATTTCCCGATGCATCCTAGCCATCTCACGAGCCTCCCCGGCCGCCTGCCGGTAGGCCTTTGCGAGGCGCTCACAGTGCTTGTACATACCGTGCTGCGCATTGGACTGCTTGCTGCTCATACCGATCATCCGCGCCTTGTACCTGGCCGAGAGATCGGCATGCCTTGTTGCCTTTGCGTCGAGATCGAGGCTTTCCTGCTCGTACTTTTCTGCCTCCGCGGTGTGCTCGGCCGGCGTGCTGGGCATTGCGACTTCGGTGTCGGCCGCAGGAGCAGACAACGGCGTCACAAGTACGGCTCCGGTGGCGAGCACCGCGACCGTCGCCAGGGCGGCGAAGCTGGTCCTTATTCCACTCATGATGATCTCCTGTTTTGACTGTGCAAATTGCCACGCGTGATCGAGTTGCCGTCGTGATGAATACTCTCGGAGCTGACACCCGTCAACGTGCGGCACCGGCATGCCGGACATCGACCTGCCATCGCCAGATGGCATAGACAGCGGGGATGGCAAGCAGTGTCAACAGCAAGGCCGAGAAGACACCCCCCACCATCGGCGCCGCCAGGCGTTTCATGACGTCCGCTCCCGTGCCCGTGGCCCACATCACCGGCAGCAGGCCGATGATGTTCGCCAGTCCCGCCATGGCCATGGGGCGTATCC
>CAZTGY010000395.1:0-2857 GCA_964613445.1 uncultured Chromatiaceae bacterium
TCCGATCTGGACCGGCGAGTGAGGGGCCCGTGGACTGGGGTTGGCAAGCGGTTTTTGGGATTCGGAGCGGCGAGTGGAGCCCAAAGTGCGCAGCGGATGGCAGGCGAGTGCGCAGCGGATGGTCCTGGCGGAGCGGCGCGGGTGGACGGGGCGCGGTCGCGGCGTCTGGCGGGGGTGGTCGAGTCGGGGGCGGCACGTCGGGGCCGGATGCGGGCACGGGGCAGCCAGCCAGTGCGGCGGCGTGGCCGTCTGGAGGGCGCGACCGGTCGGGTGGGCGGGCGTCAGGCGGCGGGCCGGGTGGAGGCCTGACGGATGAGCCGACCGAGGGTATGGAGGTTGAGCAGGAAGTCGGCGAGCTGGATCTCCTTGGTAGCCTGGGGCAGGCCGTGGGTCGGCAGGCGCTTGAGGCCGAGGCCCTCGAGTTGGCCGTTGCGGCTCTCGGCGAGGTTGCGACGACCGTAGCGGGCCTCCCAGGCGGCTGAGCCCACTGGGACGTCGCGGGCCAGGCGGCGCGAGCCATCTGGCAGGGTGCGACCGACGTTGACGACGAAGCCGAGCGGGTGGCTCGGGTCGAGGAAGGGGCAGGCGGCAACCGGCTGAGCCGCCGCGTCGGCCGGGTCGGTCGGCGGCGGGTCGCGCCGGCAGGCCTGAGCGCAGACGTACTTGGCGCGCCGTCGGTCACGATCGTAGCCGTTGGCGCGCAGCCGGTAGCCGTGCGGACAGAGTGGTCGGCCGGTCCCATCGTAGCCGCGCGCCAGGCAGGCGGCCGGATCGCGATCGGACGGGTCGGCGCGGATGTCGATCATCCGGAGCGCCCCGAGCTGCCAGACGGCGTCGAGGCAGTCGCCGTAGCCGACGCCAGCGTCGTCGAGCCACTCGCCGATCGGCAGGTCGGGCACGGTGGCCGTGAGCGCCTGGACGCGATCGACGAAGATGGTCCGCTCGTCGGTGTTGGCGGGATAGAGCCCGCTGGTCAGCGTCCAGGCGACCGCGAACCGATCGTCGAGCAGGCGCTCGGCCACGCTCCGGTAGCCGAAGACGTCGGTGCCCCGGGCCCCGTTCCGGCCGGCGTAGTGGATGAAGCGGGCCTCCGGATCGAGCCGGCTAGCACGCACGCACTGCTGCCGGCAGGCCGGGGTGGCGCAGGCGCACCCCTCCCGCTCCTGCTCGCGGGCACGGCACAGCCGCCCCGTGGCCGCGACCGGCTCGACCGGTTGGATCGGTGGGACCGGTGGGACCGGTGGGACCGGTGGGACCGGTGGGACCGGTGGGACCGATGCGGTCGGTTCACCTGGTTCGACCGGCGCGGGGAGCGGCTGGTAGCAGGCGTCGGTGGCCACCTGGCAGCTCGGCCGACCGCGGGCCGGGTGGAGCATGCCATCCTGGCAGACGGTCACCCCCTGGTCCGGTGGGTCGCCGGGGAAGGTGCTGTGCTCCGGGCAGAGGCCGTGGGTCCGGAGCAGGGCCACGAACTGGGGGCACAGCGCCGCGACGGCGTCAGCGCCAACGGTCTGGAAGAAGTAGCGCAGCCCGGAGGCCGATGGGGTCTGGCCGTCGGCGAACCCGAACATCCGCCGCCAGCCAGCCCCGTGGGGGCCGGCCAGCAACCGGGCCAGCGTCCGCCAGCCGAGCCCGAGCTCGCGCCGCAGGCAGACCGCCAGCAGCAGCGAGACCGGGTGGAACGGCGTCTGGCCCTTGGCCGTCGGCCGGTACATCGTCGCCAGCACCCGCTCCAACGGCGAGCAGTCGATCAGCGTCAGCGCCAGCTCGAAGTCGCTCAGCAGCCCCCAATCGGCCGGGTCCGGCAGCGCGGCCGGGTCCGGCGGCTGATACCGTGAGCGGTAGCCGTGTTTCGGCGAGGGCAGCAGGTCAGGATCGACCGGGAAGGTCAACGGCAGGTGCGGCCTGAGCGCCGCCAGCGACCAGGTCGCTGCCAGCCCCGGCTGCTGGGCCCGCTTCTGCTCGGCGCTCAGGGGCCGGACACGCGGAGCGGCCGGGGACGGTGGCAGCGCTGGCTGGGCGGGCACGACCGGCAGGGGGACCGGGGTTAGCGTCGGCATCGTCGCCTCCCACGCTCAGCGCGTCGCGTCCGTGCCAGCCGCCGCGACCGCGCCAGCGTCTGCCGATAGTCGGTCCGGCTCTGCCGACCGACCAGCGCGCGCACCGCCCGCGACCGCTCGGGCTGCGCCAGGAAGACCAGGGCCGCCTGATACACCGCGTGCATCCGCTGGCGGCTGACCCCCGCCTGCCGCCCCAACGCCGCCAGGCTGACCGGTCCACCACCGTCCAGCCCGTGGTGCGCCATCACGATCCGCCGTGGCCCAGGCGGCAGCTCCGCCACCAGGACGCGCACCGCCGCGCACACGGCCGCACGGTGCAGCTCGTCGGCTGGATCCTCCCACCACCCCGGCTCCAGCACCGGGTCCAGCCCCGATCCGCCCATCGTTCCGACCTGCGCCACCGCGCGCCACACCGCGTGCTCGATCGCCGGCACCGCGTACGTACTGAAGCGCGTGCCGCGCTGCTCGTCGTACCCGAGCCACGCGCGCCACAGCCCCAGCCGCCCTTCATGCAACGCGTCCGCAAACGGCAGCGGCCCGCGCTGCTGCCGGCGGACCACCAGCCGCACCAGCCCCTCGTGCGCCGCCAGCGCCGCTTCCACGGCCTCGCCCGACTGCCCCGTCGGCCCTCTGGTAGACTCCTCCATGGCACGACCTCCTCCGGCGGGAGATCTGGCTTCCCCTCGCCTCCGGAAGTCGTGCCCCTTCTGTCCGCTTCCTGCCAACCCCTCCGCACGGGGTTGATGCCGCTCAGCTCTGCGGGTTGATCGTCACCACCTCACCCGCTGCGCAAGCCC
>CAZTGY010000396.1:0-2851 GCA_964613445.1 uncultured Chromatiaceae bacterium
CGAGAATCGAGTCCGCGAGTCTCGAGCCGGAGGGGGGTCGCGCCTGAAGGCGCTCCTACGGGATGTGGCGGACATGCTAAGGTTTGCGCCCTCAATCCAGCCGCACGAGCACGGGAGCACGATTCGATGGCGTTCAAGGACATGCGCGAGTTTCTCGCGAAACTCGACGAGATGGGGCAGCTGAAGCGCGTCAAGGCGCCGCTCAACGTGGCCCAGGGCACCAACGAGCTCCAGACCCTGATGCGCCTGCTGGCCGAGACCAACGGGCCGGGCCTGCTGCTGGAGAACCTCGAGGGCTACAACACGCCCGACGTGCCCGTGATCTTCAACCCCTTCGGCACGCGGGAGCGCACCGGCCTGACCATCGACACGAAGGACCCGGTCGAAGCGAAGATCAAGCACACGGCGATCCTGGCCGACCGCGGCACCTGGCACAAGCCGAAGATGGTCGACCGCAAGCAGGCGCCCTGCAAGGACGTGATCATTCCCCGCGAGAAGGTCTCCATCGACAAGCAGATTCCCCACGTGTGGCTGGGCAAGGAGGGCGCGTCCTACATCTGCGGCGGCGTCGTCGTCACCAAGGACCCGGAGACCGGCGTGCGCAACGTGGGCTGGTACCGGCTGACCAGCCTGTGGAACTGCAAGCATCCCCACGGCGGCACCTATTCGGAGCACGAGCAGAAGAAGCAGCTCTCGATCTTCGCGTTCTGGAACCCGCCGATGAACCACGTCGGCCTGCACCTGGCCAAGGCCCAGCGCATGGGCAAGCCGCTGGAGATCGCGGTTGCCTGCCAGTGCGATCCCGCCGTGCACATGGCGGCCGCCACCGGCGTGCCCTATGGCCTGGACGAGTACGACTACGCGGGCGGCCTGCGCGGTTCGCCGGTCGAGCTGGTGAAGTGCGAGACGGTGGACCTGGAGGTGCCTGCCACCGCCGAGTACGTGATCGAGGGCGTGTTCCAGCCCGACGTGCCCCAGCAGATCATCGGCTGGCACTCCAATTCCGTCGGGTACTACGACAAGCACCAGGTCTTCCCGCTGTTCGACGTCACCGCGATCACCCACCGGAAGAACCCGCTGTGGTACGCGACCATCGAGATGATGCCGCCCTTCGACCACAACTACCTGGCGCTCATCCCCGTGGAAGGGGAGATGCTCTCCGACCTGCAGCGGAAGATCCCGGAGGTGAAGGACTGCGTGGTCACCCCGAACATGACCTACGTGGTGCAGCTGAACGTCGATGGCGCCAGCAAGCCGCACCCGGAGTTCGGCAAGTACGTGCTGCACGCGCTGTGGGGCGCCTCCGGGCGCTGGCCACGCACGGCGAAGATCGCCGTGGTCGTGGGCCCGGACGTGAATCCCTATGACATCTCCTCGATCGAGTGGGCCATCCAGACGCGGGTCCAGCCCTACAGCGACATCATCATCAACCGGGCGGGCCAGGCCTTCGTGCTCGACCCGTCGGCGCCGAAGGGCCCCCAGGGCTTCCCGACGGTGGGCGAGCAGATGGGCATCGACGCCACGATCAAGATCCCGGAGCGCTTCACCGAGTACGCCGACGTGAGCCAGGCCGACCCGGCCGAAATTGCGCAGCTGGCAGAAAAGCTCAAGGGCCTCTGGTAGGAGCGCGTTCACGCGCGACCGGAAGCGGCGGTGGCGGCTGAAGCCGCTCCTACGGGACGAATTCTCCGGGTTGCGTGTCCGGTACCGTCTGGGCGTCCGCCGCCCGGTGCGGGCCGGCGGCCATGGGCAGCTTGCGCATGTTCCGGATCACCGGTTGCCGCCAGGCAACCAGGGCGACCAGCAGGCACAGGAAGCCGGCGACGGCGAGGGCGTAGCGCAGGCCCACGTGCTCGCCGATCCACCCGCCCAGCAGCGCGCCGGGGCCGGCCGGCAGCAGGATCAGCCAGCGCATCGTGCTGGTCATGCGCCCCAGCAGCGGCGCGGGCGTGGCCGCCTGGCGCAGGGCAAGGAAGGTGATGAAGACCAGCGTCGCGCCGACGCCGAACGCGGTCAGCATCGCCGCGAAGATGAACTTGCCCAGCGCCGCCGCGGGTGCCACCGCGCCGAGCAGCCAGCCGCCGCCGCAGATGGCGAGGCCGAGCACCAGCACCGGCCCGGGGCCGATGCGGTTCGCCAGCCGGTGTCCCAGCGTGCTGGCGATGATGGTCCCGACGCCCAGCGCGATGTAGCAGAGCCCGACGCCGCCAGCCGTGAGGCCCAGCTCCCGGGTGGCAAACAGGATCTGTACCACCAGTGCGATGTTGTGGCACATCTGCCAGCCGCCGACGATGCAGGCCATGGTCACCAGCAGCCGGTTGCCCGCGACGAAGGCCAGCCCCGCCCGCAGCGCTTCGTGGAAGCGCTCGCTCGAGGCATGCAGGACCTCGTTCAGCCGGAGGCCACGGAGGATCAGCGCGGAGACCGACAGCAGCACCGCGTCCGCCACCAGCGCTGCCGGCGCGCTGGTGAGGCTGATCAGCACGCCGGCGGCGCCCGGCCCCGCCACTTCCGCCGTGGAGTTGGCGAGGGAGTTCCTGGCGTGGGCCTCCACCAGCCGCTCCCGCGGCACGATCTGGGTCAGCACGATCTGTGCCGCGCTGCCGGCCACCGTGTGCACGGCGCCGATCGCGAAGCCGACGACGTACAGCCAGGACATGGACAGCAGGCCGGACCACCAGGCCAGCGGGATGCTGGCCACGGCGACCGCCAGCAGTGACTCGCCGGTCACGTAGACCGGCAGCTTGCGCACCCGGTCCAGCCACACGCCGGCGGGCAGGGATAGCAGCACGAAGGCGCTGATCTCCGTGGCGGTCAGCCAGGCCATCTGGGTGGGACTGGCGTGCAGGAG
>CAZTGY010000397.1:0-2851 GCA_964613445.1 uncultured Chromatiaceae bacterium
CTGACCGGCTCAGGCGCCAAGGTGGGATTGGTAACCACCAAGGGCTACCGGCAGGTCCTGCAGATCGCCCGGTCCTTCGTGCCCGGTGGCCTGGGCGGCTGGGTCATCTACAACAAGAGCCTCCCCATTGCCCCGCTGGCGCTGACCATTGAGGCTGACGAGCGCATCGGGGCCCGAGGCGAAGTGGTCCGCAAGCTTGATGAGGCCAAGCTCCGCCGGGACCTGAAGGCACTCAGCAAGAAGGGAATCGAGGCACTGACGATCTCCCTGATCAATTCCTTCGCAAATGGCGACCACGAGGCACAGGTCGCGAAGGTCGCCAAGGAGGTCATGCCGAACATTCCGATCTCCCTGTCGTCCGAGATCGTTCCCGAGATGCAGGAGTACGAGCGGACCATAACCACCGTGGCCAACTCCTATGTCCGCCCGAAGGTTGAGACTTACGTCCGCAACCTGCACCGACAGCTGCAGAAGACCATGAGCAAGGTCCAGCTGCACATTCTCCGCTCGGACGGTGGGCTGGCCTCCGCCAAGGCCGCCGAGGCGTTCCCTGTGAACCTGCTGATGAGCGGCCCGGCCGGAGGCGTGTCGGGTGCGGTCTGGGTTGCGCAGCAGGCCGGCTTCAAGAATCTGCTCACGTTCGACATGGGTGGCACGTCCACTGACGTCTGCCTGGTGGAGAATGGAAAGGCCCAGCTGCGCCGGGAAACCACGGTCGGCGACGTGGTGGTCCGTGCATCGTCCGTCGACGTGCGTACCGTTGGTGCCGGTGGTGGCTCGATTGCCAAGGTACCCGAACTGACCAAGGCACTTCGCGTAGGTCCCGAGAGTGCCGGTGCGGTACCGGGTCCTGCGGCCTACAATCGCGGTGGCACCCTCCCGACCGTGACTGACGCCAATGTCGTGCTGGGCTACCTGCCGAGCGGCGAGGTACGCCTTGGCGGCGACATGAAGGTCCGCCGCGATCTCGCCGAGAAGGCCGTGCAGTCGATTGCGGACGCACTCAATCTCAGTCTCAAGCAGGCCGCGTCCGGCATCATCGATATCGTGAACGAGAACATGTACGGCGCCCTGCGTCTGGTTTCGGTCGAGAAGGGCTACGATCCGAGGGATTTTGCGCTGATCGCCTTCGGTGGTGCCGGCCCGCTGCACGCCAACGCCATCGGCAAGCTGATGAACTCCTGGCCGGTGATCATTCCGCCGGGTCCTGGTGTGCTGTGCGCCTACGGGGATGCCACCACGCGCGTTCGCGACGAGGCTTCCCGCACGTTCATTCGCAAGTTCGGCGAAACCACCACCAAGGAAGTCTCGAAGATCTTCCGCGCGCTGGCGGGAGACGCTTCCAAGGCCCTCGACAACGAGGGCATCCCGAAGGCCGACCAGTCCGCCAGCTACCAGGTGGACATCCGCTATCACGGCCAGGGCCTCTTGCTGACGGTGGATTTCACCATCGAGGAATTCGAGCAGCGGGGCCTGGATGTCATCGGGGAGCGCTTCGACGAGATGCACCGGCAATTGTTCACATTTGCCCTGCCGCTAGAGAAGGAACTGGTGAATCTGCGGGCGGTTGCCCAGGGCAAGCCGACCAATGTTCGTGCCCTGCGCGTGGACAAGGGCGGGGAGAGCCCGTCCGCCGCCGCGTCTGCGAAGCTGACGCTCTACGTCGATGGCAAGGATCAGGACGCAACCCTTTACGATCGCTCGAAGCTCAAGTCGGGGAACGTAATCAAGGGTCCAGCCATCGTGCTCGAGATGGACTCAACCACGTTGATCCTTCCCGGCCACGTCGGGACGGTTGATGACTGGGGCAACATCCTCATCACCCCGGCAGCCTGATGCGCGCGGCGCACGGCGACCACAGCCACAGAATCCAGGAGTAACGAAATGCCAGCCAGAATTGTTGAGACGCGCCCCCGCCCGTTCAAGCGGATCAAGATCGACCCCATCACGCTAGACATCATCGAGAACGCCATGCTGAACGCCAGGCACGAGATGGACACGGTGCTCTTCCGCACCGCCATGTCGCCCGGCATCCGCGAACAGCACGACGAATTCCCGATGATCGCGAACCTCGACGGCAAGATGGTCGTCGGGCAGTTCGGCAGCTTCATCTACGGCTTTAAGGCGGCTTACGACGGGACGATCGAAGAGGGCGACATGTTCCTCACGACCGACCCCTACACCTGCAATGGCGCCGTAAGCCACTCCAACGACTGGCTGCTCCTCCGGCCAATCTTCAAGGAGGGGCGACTGATTGCCTACGCGGCGATGTTCGGCCACATGACCGACATCGGCGGCAAGGTGCCCGGCAGCCTGCCGACCGACGCCCAGTCGATATTCGAGGAAGGTATTCGCATCCCGCCCACCAAGATCATCAAGAACGACGTCCTGCAGGAGGATATCCTCGAGATCATCCTGCACAACTGCCGGATGCCCCAGTGGAATCGCAGTGACTTCTACGCCATCGTCGCCGCGATCCGCACTGCCGAGAAGCGGGTGATCGAGATGTCCAATCGCTTCGGCGACGATACCCTGTACTCCGCCCTCGAAGACCTGCTCGACCGCAACAAGCGCGCCATGAGCAAGCTCATCAATGCGGCGGTTCCCACCAAGAAGCAGTACTTCGAGGACTACCTGTGCGACGACGGCATGGGCATGGGCCCCTACAAGATCAAGTGCGCCATGTGGCGGGAAGGCGAGAAGGTCATCTTCGACTTCGAGGGCACTGATCCACAGTCTTCCGGCTCCGTGAACTTCTACCTCAATGAGGAGATGTTCAAGATGTTCTGCGGCGTCTACATGATCATGGTTTTTGACCCGCAGATCATGTTCAACGATGGGTTCTACGACC
>CAZTGY010000398.1:0-2840 GCA_964613445.1 uncultured Chromatiaceae bacterium
ATCCGCTTGTTTGATGCCGCGATGGAAGCGAGAGCGGCATCCAGCGACTTCTCCGCCCGGGTCGTGCTGGCATCGACCTCCTTCAGCACGGCGCTGATCTGCTCCTCGAGCAGGGCGTCCGGGTCGAAGGCCCGCAGGGCCCGGCGGGCATACTCGTTGACGGTGATTCCCGCGGCCTTCGCGCGACGTCCCACGGATCGCTTCTCCCCAGGCTCCAGCTGCAACGGAATGCGGGCAGTCAGTGCCATGACGGACTCTCCATGTCCATGATATGGATATGATATGGACATGATACGCCGGACTGAAGCGTCGAAACCGCGTGTAGCGCCCGGATTCGGCAGCTATGCCGCCTCGTAGAGCCAGACGCCCTCGGGCGTGAGCCGGCGGCGGGCGCGGCCCCGGGCGATGAGGCAGTTGAGATGCGCCAGCGACTCGCCGGTCGCGAAGCCCAGCAGCTCGCTCGTCACGACCCCGGGAAAGAGCGCACCGAACAGGTCCACGGCCCGCTGCGGCCCGGCCGCGAGCCGCTGCTCGACACGCGTCAGGCAGCGTTCGTGCCCGTCGATCAGTTCCTGGAGCCGCGCGTGGGCGCCGGTGAAGGGCTCGTTGTGGGCCGGCAGCACGAGCACGTCGGCGGGAATCTCCCGCTGCAGTCGCGCGCAGGACTCCAGCCAGTCGGCGAGCGGGTCCGCGTCGGGCTCCGTGGGGAACACGGAGACGTTGGAGGAGATCCGCGGCAGGATCTGGTCACCCGAAATGAACAGGTTGAGGTCGGGACTCCAGAGGCACAGGTGCTCCGGCGAATGGCCGTTGCCCCCGAGGACCTGCCACTGCCGGCCGCTGACGTCCAATACATCGCCGGCGGTGACCCGCCGGAAGGAGTCGGGCATGGCCGGCACCAGCCGGCCGAACTGGCCGAAGCGCTTCCGGTAGGTGGCCAGCGCCGCCTCATCCCAGCCGGCCGCCCGGTAGAACTCCACGCCGTCCTCCGGCGCCTCGCGGCCCGTGTCGGCCACCAGCATGCGGCACACAACGTACTCGAGCCGGGACATCCAGAGCGCGCAGCGAAAGCGGTCCGTGATCCAGCCGGCGAGCCCGACGTGGTCCGGGTGCATGTGGGTGCAGAGCACCCGCGTGACGGGCTTGCCCTGGAGCGCGGCGCTCGCAAAGATCGCGGCCCAGTGCGCGCGGGACTCGTCCGTCGCCACGCCCGTGTCCACCACCAGCCAGCCGTCCCCGTCCTCCAGCAGCCAGAGGTTGATCCAGCGCAACGCGAAGGGCAGCGGCATGCGCACCCAGAGCACGCCGGGCGCGACCTCCTTCGTCTCGCCGGCAGGCGGTGGCTCGCCGCAGGGATACTCGAATGCCACCGGCCGGCCTAGCGCGGCGGCGCCGCCAGGAAATCCAGCTTGCCGATCTCCACGCCGAGGTGCCGGAGGATCAGGTAGGTCGTCGTGGTGTGGAAGTAGAGATTGGGCAGGATGAAGTGCTGCAGGAAGTTGATGCGCGTGAAGGTGCGCTCTTCCTTGCCCGCCGGCACCTTGATTTCCCTGTCGGGGTCGGCGTCCATCGGCGCTGCGGGCAGCTCCTTGATGTGGGCTCGGGCCCTGGCGACTCGCGCGCGCAGTTCCTCGAAGGTCTGCTCGGTGTCCGGGAATCTGGGGATCGCCACGCCGGCCAGGCGGGACAGCCCCCGCGCCGGAATCTCCGTCGCGAACTGCACCTGGCGCGTCAGCGGGAACATGTCGGGGGCGAGGCGCCAGTTGAGGTAGACGGCCTCGTCAACCTTCCGGGCCTGGGCGTGGGCGGCGCCCTTCTGCAGGACGCCATCGAGACCGGCGAACATCTGGTCGGTGGCGGTGCGGGCGACGGACGAAATCGTTACGGGCATGGCGGGATTCCCTGGCAAATGGCGGCTGGCTCGAGGGCCGCAGGATACGCGCCCGGCGGGTCCGGCCCAATCTGGGGCACAATACGCGCCCTGCCCAGCCGCCCCCCTTGTGATCATGCCGGCCGAAGCCACCCCTGTTGCCTTTACCGACCTCGCCCTCCCCGACCCCTTATTGAAGGCGCTGGCGGACGTGGGGTACGAGTCCCCGTCGCCCATCCAGGCGGAAACCATCCCGCCGCTGCTGGCGGGCCGGGACCTGGTGGGCCAGGCCCAGACGGGCACCGGCAAGACGGCGGCCTTTGCGCTCCCGATCCTGGCGCGGCTGGACCTCAAGAAATTCGGCCCCCAGGCCCTGATCCTGGCCCCCACCCGCGAGCTGGCCATCCAGGTGGCCGAGGCCTTCCACAAGTACGCGAAGCACCTGCCCGGCTTCCACGTGCTGCCGATCTACGGCGGCCAGGCCTACGGGCCCCAGCTCGGCGGCCTGCGCCGTGGGGCCCACGTGGTCGTCGGCACCCCGGGACGGGTGATCGACCACCTCAACCGCGGCTCCCTCGACCTCCAGGGCCTGACCACGCTCGTCCTCGACGAGGGCGACGAAATGCTCCGGATGGGCTTCATCGACGACGTGGAACTCGTCCTCGAGAAGTCGCCGCCCGGCCGCCAGGTCGTGCTGTTCTCCGCCACCATGCCCGCCGAGATCCGGCGCATCGCGAAGAAGCACCTCAAGAATCCCGCCGAGATCACCATCAGGAACACCACCTCCACCGTCGCCAACACGCGGCAGCGGTACTGGATGGTGAGCGGCATGCAGAAGCTCGACGCGCTCACGCGGATCCTCGAAGTGGAGCCCTTCGACGGGATGATCATCTTCGCCCGGACGAAGGTGGCGACGGAGGAGATCGCCGAGCGCCTCGAGGCCCGCGGCTTCGCCGCCGCGGCGCTCAAC
>CAZTGY010000399.1:0-2831 GCA_964613445.1 uncultured Chromatiaceae bacterium
GGCAGGATCGTGATGAGCTCGTCCGTCTCGCCGGAATTGGATATGGCGATGAGCAGGTCGACGGCCGTGATCATGCCCAGGTCGCCGTGGCTGGCCTCGCCGGGATGGACAAAGAAGGCCGTCGTGCCCGTGCTGGCGAGCGTCGCGGCCACCTTGCCGGCGACGTGGCCGGACTTGCCCATGCCCGTGACGACCACCCGGCCCCTGCAGTCCAGGCAGAGCTGGCAGGCCTGGTCGAAACTGGCGTCCAGCCGCGGCGCCAGGCTGGCGACGGCCGCGGCCTCGATCTCGAGAACGCGGCGCCCCCGTGCACGAAAGTCCTGGGTGGCATTGCTCATGGCCGGGGATTGTAAGTCATCTATAATGCCGCGCCTCACCGGTCCGGTCCCCGCAATCCACATGACATCTGCCGAATGACGCCCCAGGAAATCGAACAGCTGATCCGCGCCCACCTGCCCGGCACCACGGCCACCGTGCACAGCACTGACAACGTTCACTTCGACGCCGTGGTCGTCAGTCCCTCGTTCTCCGGCAAGCGCACCCTGCAGCGCCACCGGCTGGTCTACGGCGCGCTGGGCACCAGCATTGGTGGCGACATCCACGCGCTGTCCATCCAGGCCTACACCCCGGACGAGTGGAGTGCCCGGCAGGCCTGAGCCTGCAGTCCCGGCCCATGGACAAGCTGGCGATCACCGGTGGCAGGCCCCTGGAAGGGGAAGTGCGGATTTCGGGCGCCAAGAACGCCGCGCTGCCCATCCTGGCGGCGACCCTGCTTGCCGACGAGCAGGTCACGCTCGGCAACATCCCCCACCTGAACGACATCACGACGAGCATCGAGCTGCTGGGACGAATGGGCGTGGCCGTCACGGTCCACGACGGCATGCGCCTCGAGGTGGACGCGAGGACGATTCGCGACTTCGCGGCGCCCTACGACCTGGTCAAGACCATGCGGGCGTCGATCCTGGTGCTGGGGCCGCTCGTCGGCCGCTATGGCCATGCGGACGTCTCCCTGCCGGGCGGCTGCGCCATCGGTGCCCGGCCGGTGGACCTGCACGTGGCCGGCCTGCGGGCGATGGGCGCGGAGGTGGAGATCGTCGATGGCTACATCCGCGCCCGGTCCGGCCGCCTCCGGGGCGCCCACCTGGTCATGGACAAGGTGACCGTCACGGGCACGGAAAACCTGATGATGGCCGCCTGCCTCGCCGAAGGCGAGACGGTGCTGGAGAACGCCGCCCTGGAGCCGGAGGTCGTCGACCTGGCGTGCTTCCTGACGACGATGGGCGCCCGGATCCAGGGCGCCGGCACCAACCGCATCGTCATCCAGGGCGTCCACCGCCTGCATGGCGCCGAGTACGACGTGCAGCCCGACCGGATCGAGACCGGCACGTTCCTACTGGCGGCCGCCATCACGGGTGGCCACGTCCGGGTGCGCCGGACCTGCCCTGATCACCTGGAAGCCGTGCTGGCCAAACTGCGCGCAGCCGGTGCCGCCGTCCATGCGGGTCCCGACTGGATCGAGCTCGACATGCGGGGCCGCCGCCCGGTGGCAGTGGACATCAGCACCAATCCCTACCCGGCATTTCCCACCGACATGCAGGCCCAGTTCATGGCCCTGAACTGCGTGGCCGAGGGCGTCTCGACGATCATCGAGAACGTCTTCGAGAACCGCTTCATGCACGCGCTGGAACTGCAGCGGATGGGCGCCAACATCAAGATCGAGGGCCACACGGCCATCGTCCAGGGCGTGCGGGAGCTGCGCGCTGCACCGGTCATGGCCACCGACCTCCGGGCCTCCGCCAGCCTGGTCCTGGCCGGACTCGCGGCCGAAGGCGAGACCGTCGTGGACCGCATCTACCATATTGATCGTGGCTACGAGTGCATCGAGGAAAAGCTGCAGCAACTCGGTGCCCGGATCCGCCGGCGGGCCTGAGCCTCCGTGGCCCCGCGGTAGGCAAGCCGGAAGGCCACCGTGTATACTTTTGCGGCTTTCTGCCGCGGAAAAGCCTTCGCGTCGAAACCCGTAGCGGACTTGCTTGCGCGGACTAACCACGGACTATCCTAGAGGATCAGCTCGATGAGCGAAGAGGCGTCTGTCAGCCGCCGTCATTTCCTGACGGTGGCCACCACTGTGACGGGAGTCGTGGGCCTGGCCCTGACGGCGGCGCCGTTCATCGCGTCATTCCGTCCCAGCACCCGGGCCCGGGCCCTCGGGGCGCCGGTCGCCGTGGACATCAGCAAGCTGGATGAGGGTTCCATGGTGCGCGTGGTCTGGCGCGGCCAGCCCGTGTGGGTCCTCCATCGCAGCCCGGACATGCTCAGCCGCCTGGCCAGCCAGACGGCGCCCCTCAAGGACCCCGAGTCCGCCAAGTCGATCCAGCCCGAATACGCGCGGAACCCCGTGCGGGCCCTGCGCCCGGAGTATCTGGTGGTGATTGGCAACTGCACGCACCTGGGTTGCGCGCCGCTGGAGCGCTTCGAGGTGGCCCCGGCCGATCTCGGCCCGGATTGGGTTGGCGGCTTCTTCTGCCCGTGCCACGGCTCAAAGTTCGACCTGGCGGCCCGGGTCAGGGACGACGGCTCGCCGGCTCCGACCAACCTCACCGTGCCGCCGTACCGCTTCGTGGGTGACGACATGATCATCGTTGGCGAGGACATGGGAGCGAAGGCATGAGCGCCGCGCGCACGGGAGCCGCACCGGCGGCCGCCACCGGCCCGGGTGGCCGCTTCATCAACTGGGTGGACGAGCGTTTCCCCCTCACCGCGATGATGAAGGAGCACGTCACCGAGTACTATGCGGCCAAGAGCTTCAACATCTGGTACGTGTTCGGGGT
>CAZTGY010000400.1:0-1567 GCA_964613445.1 uncultured Chromatiaceae bacterium
TCGGGATTGCCGCGGGCCCCGACGTGGGGATCATGGACGAGCAGGGCGCGCTCCTGCCACCCGGTGACGTGGGCGAGGTGGTCATCCGCGGGCCGAACGTCACGCCCGGGTATCGCAACAACCCGTCGGCAAACGCCAGCGCATTCACGAACGGCTGGTTTCGCACCGGCGACCAGGGCGTGCTCGACGGCAGGGGCTACCTGCGGCTCACCGGTCGCCTCAAGGAAATCATCAACCGGGGCGGTGAAAAGATATCGCCGCGGGAAGTCGACGAAGTTTTGCTCGATCATCCGGCAGTCGCCCAGGTGGTGACCTTCGCCGTGCCGCATCCGATGCTGGGCGAGGACGTGGCCGCTGCCGTGGTGCTGAGGCCCGGAGCCGAGGTGACCGAAAGGGACCTGCGCCAGTTCGCCGGGGAGCGACTGGCGGACATGAAGGTGCCGCGGAAGATCCTGTTCCTCGCGGAGATTCCCAAGGGTGCCACCGGCAAGCTCCAGCGCATCGGGCTCGCCGCCAAGCTCGGCCTCGCATGAAGATCTGCATCTATGGCGCCGGTGCGATAGGGGGATATCTCGGCGCCCAACTGGCGGGGACCGACGCTGAGGTGTCACTGGTGGCCCGCGGGCCACACCTGGCTGCCATGCGCAGTCGTGGCCTGACCGTGCTCGGCGACGCCGGGCCCCGGACAGTGGCGATACGCTGCACCGACGATCCCGTGGCCCTGGGTCCCCAGGACTACGTCATCCTGACGCTCAAGGCCCATTCCACGCCGTACATACTCGACCAACTGCAGCCGCTCCTTGGGCCGAAGACGGCCATCGTCACGGCACAGAACGGCATCCTCTGGTGGTATTTCCACGCGTTCCCCGGCCCGCTTGGCAACAGGCACCTGCACGCCGCCGACCCCGGCGGACGCATCTGGCAGTCCCTCGGGCCGGAGCGCGCCATCGGCTGCGTCGTCTACCCGTCCTGCGAGATCGTCGAGCCCGGCGTGGTCCGGCACATCGAGGGCACGCGCTTCATGGTCGGTGAGCCGGACGGCTCGAAATCGGCGCGGGTCAGGGCTTTGAGCGAGGTGCTGACCGCCGCAGGGCTCAAGGCCCCCGTGCGGAAGAAGATCCGCGACGACATCTGGCTCAAGCTCCTGGGCAATGCCACGTTCAACCCGGTCAGCGTCCTCACCCGTGCGACCCTCGAGCAGATGGGCCGGCATCCGGACGCCCGGGCTGTCATCCGCGGGATGATGACCGAGGCCGTCGCCGTTGCCTCGGCGCTCGGCGTGACCTTCGCCATGGACATCGAGAAGCGCATCGACGTGGCCGTGGACGTGGGGGGCCACCGCACCTCGATGCTGCAGGATTTCGAGCAGGGCAGGCCCCTTGAGCTGGATGCGCTGGTGGCGGCAGTCACGGAGATGGGGCGGCTGGTCGGGGTGCCGACGCCGGCGCTGGACCAGGTGCTGGCGCTGGTCCGGCTCGCCGTCGCGGCCCGGTCGTATGTGCGCCCGGAAGCGCCACCCGGCATACGACGCCCCAGAACTCGCCCCAAACATACCGAAGGCGCGCGC
>CAZTGY010000400.1:1577-2823 GCA_964613445.1 uncultured Chromatiaceae bacterium
CTTCCGGCGCGACCGGGATTCCGTCGCGCCTGAAGGCGCTCCTACGAGCCGTAGGCGGCGCGCGCGGCGGCAACCCCGCCACTGCGGCCCATGAGCGCCTCGAGGGCCCCGAGGCAGAACAGCACGTTCGTCCGGTTCGCGGCGAAGCCCATGAGTCCGATGCGCCAGACCTTGCCTGCCAGCGGGCCGAGCCCTGCGCCGATCTCGAGGCCATACTCGTCGAGGAGCTGCCGCCGGACCCGTGCATCGTCGACTCCGGACGGAATGCGCACGCAGTTCAGCTGCGGCAGGCGGTGACTCGCGTCCACGACGAAGTCGATTCCCAGGGCGGCGAGGCCGGCCGCCAGGGCAGCGTGATGGCGCGCATGGCGGGCCCACGCGTTCTCGAGGCCTTCTTCCTCGAGGATCACCAGCGCCTCGTGCAGGCCATACAGCATGTTGATCGGGGCGGTGTGGTGATAGGCCCGCTGGTTGCTGCCGCCCCAGTAGGCCATGACGAGGCCCATGTCGAGAAACCAGCTCTGCACCCTGTGCCGGCGCTTCTGGATCACCTCCTGGGCGCGGCTGCTGAAGGTGACCGGCGAGAGCCCGGGAACGCAGGACAGGCACTTCTGCGTACCCGAGTACACGGCGTCGGCGCCCCAGGCGTCCACGTTCACGTCGATGCCGCCGAGGCCGGTGACCGTGTCCACGATCGTGAGCACCCCGTGCTGGCGGGCCAGGGCGCAGAGCGCGGTGGCGTCGGAACGGGCGCCCGTCGACGTCTCCGCGTGGACGAAGGCGAGGACCTTTGCATCCGGGTGGGCCCGAAGCGCGTCCTCCACCTTCTGGACGTCGACGGCTGTGCCCCATTCGTCCTGCACCAGCACCGACTCAGCACCGCAGCGCTCCACGTTCTCCTTCATGCGGCCGCCGAACACGCCGTTCTGGGCGACGATCACCTTGTCGCCCGGGGACACGAGATTGACGAAGCAGCACTCCATCCCGGCGGAGCCCGGTGCGGAGACCGGCAGCGTGAGCGCGTTCTGCGTGCGGAAGGCGAACTGCAGCAGGCGCTTGACGTCGTCCATCAGGCCGATGAACGCGGGATCCAGGTGGCCGATCGTCGGCCGGGACAGCGCCTCGAGGATGCGGGGATTGACGTCTGAAGGGCCCGGTCCCATGAGGGTGCGGACCGGCGGGTGGAATGACCGGGTCATGAACTGGCGTCCTTGGTTCAGTGCAGTATAAACGTCGATTCCGGCAT
>CAZTGY010000401.1:0-2815 GCA_964613445.1 uncultured Chromatiaceae bacterium
CGGCGAAGAAGCCCTTCTGGTCCACCGAGGCCAGCGCGAGGACGTTGCTGTTGTCGCCGCTGCCGGCGGCTGCCGCCGACACGGTGAAGCGGTCGTTCGTCTGGGGCTGGCCGGAGACCTGCACCGTCCAGCCGGCGAAGCTGATGTTGGCGCCGCTCGTGTAGGGCAGCGGGCCCAGCAGGTCCAGGCCGCCGCCCGTGTACACCACGTAGGACGTCGGCGAATCGAACACGATGCTGGCCGTCGCGAGCAGCTTGGGATCGTTGATGTCCGTCACCACCGGCGCGCTCACGGTCGCCTGGGAGGCATTGCCGGCGTTGACCTGCGACACCAGCGGCGCGGCGGCGGCTATCTGGCCGGGTGCGTCCAGGGCCACGCCGAAGTCCCGGGTGGCGTTGGCGAGCGGGCGGACCAGGAAGCGGTCGCCGGCGTTCGGGATGCCGGACGATACCTCGACCGACAACCCGTCGAAGGCCAGGGGGCTGGCCGGCGTGCCGGCACCGGTTGCGGGCACGACGGTGCCCGTCTGGCGCTCGGTGACGGACCAGGCCGTGCCGTTGAAGCGGAGTTCGTAGTCGCGGCCGGCCAGCCCGCTGGCAGCCGTGATCGACGCCGACAGCACGGCGTTGCCGGTGTTGGTGCGAGCCCCGGCCGTGTCCGGCGTCGTGGTGGTGAAGAAGTCCCCGCCCAGGTTGCCCTGCAGGTCCATGCCCTGGCGATGCTGGGCGTTGAACGCGTCGGCGAGCCCGACGGCGAGCTGGCCGATGTCGCGCCGCGCGCCGTCCAGGACGTCGTTGCGGAAGGCCAGCAGGCCGCCCACGACGCCGCCGTTCACCTTCGTCGAGATGTTCTGCAGGGTCCCGCCGTTGTCCACCGCCAGTTGCAGGCGGGAGCCGTCGTAGGTGTCGGGCACCGTCGTCATGCGCGCTGCGCGGCTGCCGAGTACCAGCGACTGGCCGCTGCCCACCAGGACGTTCACGCTGCCGTCGGCCTGCCGGACCGTGGTGATGTCGATCTGGCCGCCGAGGGCCTTCAGCAGCTCGTCGCGCTTGTCGAGCAGGTTCGGCGCCGTGGTGCCCCCGGCCGACATGACCTGGCCGTTGATGTCGGCGATCTGGCTGGCGAGCTGGTTGATGGTGTCGGCCGCGGTCCCGAGGCGCCCGTCGATCTCGTTGCCAATGCTGTCCAGCTGCGCGTCCAGCTGCTGCAGCCTCGTGGCCAGGCTGTCGCCCTCCAGCAGCAGCTGCTGGCGCTGGGCGATGGACGTCGGGTCGCGCCCCACGGCCTCCACCTGGTCGAAGAAGCGCTGCACGGACGCGCCGATCCCGGTCTCCGGGTTCCCGAGGATGGTGTCCAGGCGCGTGGCGAAGGCGCCGAAGGTGGCGTAGCGCTGTTCCATCGAGGTGGAGGAGCGCAGGTTGTCGGTGAGGAACTGGTCGTACACGCGGGACACGTCGGCAACGGCCACGCCGGCGCCAATCGTGATCCGGCCCAGCGGCGTGCCAGGCCGCTCGACGAAGTCGATCCGCTGGCGCACGTACCCGGCAGTGTTCGCGTTGGCGATGTTGTTGCTCGTCGTCTGCAGCGCCCGTTGGGCGGCAATCAGCGCCGAGAGTCCGTTGGAGATCGTTCCACTCATGTTCTGTCACCTGTCCGTGGCGTCAATGTCACCCCGGAGTGAGAGGTAGGTCGGCACATCGCAGTCGTCCTTGAGCGCCTAGCCGGCGGGATCCAGGATGGAACTGGCGACGATGCTGCGGATCTTTTCTGCATAACGCGGATCGGTGGCGTAGCCCGCGGACTGCAGGCTTTCGGCGTAGGTGTCACTGCTGTCGCCGGCCCGGAGCGCATCGCTGTAACGCGGGTTGCCCTGCAGGAACCGGACATAATCCTCGAACCCGGCGGCAAGATCGGGATAGGCGCGAAATTGCGCGCGCTGGGGTTTTGGCAAACCGCCTTCGTACTCGAGGGTCGTCACCGTCACCCGCTCGCCGGCCCAGCGCGAATCCGCCTTGATGCCGAAGAGGTTGTTGCCGCTGACGCCCGCGTCGTCGCGGATCTGGCGGCTGCCCCAACCCGTCTCGAGCGCTGCCTGGGCGACGATCGCCCTGGGGTTCACTCCGAGCTTTTCGCCCGCGCGCACGGCCAGGGGCCAGATCTCGCGGACGAAGTCCTCGCGGCCGGCTGGCCGGAAATCGCTGCGGTTCGTGCTGGTGACCGGTGGCAGGTTGACGTTCAGGCGTGCATCCAGTGCCGCGGGGTCCGGCAGCGTGAGCTCCGGGCCGAGGTTGCCCGGCAGTTCCGGCAGCGAGGCGCGGGCTGCCGCGGGGAGGCGCTGCAGCAGCAGGGCCAGTGGCGCCGGGGCGGGGCCGGCGGCCGGGGCCTCCGTCGTTTCGTCCGTGGCGCCGAGCTGGCGCACCATCAGGTCGCCGAGACCGAGGCCCTTGCCCTGGCTCATTTCCATCGCGATCTGCTTGTCGAACATCTCCTGGTAGGTGGTGTCCTTCTGCTCGCCGAGCACGGCATTCGCGTCGCGCATGCTCTTCAGCATCATCTGCACGAACAGCGCCTCGAATTGCCGGGCGGCTTCCCGGGCAGCCGCGGGCGACCGCGCGCCGGCCTCAGTCTTGAGCTGAGAAAGGCCCTGGAAGTCGTTGAATATATTTATCTTTGCGGTCATGACCGGCGGGATCAGATCACGATGAGCTCGGCCCGGAGCGCGCCCGCCTCCCGCAGGGCCACCAGGATGGCCACCACGACGCCCCGCGCGGCGCCCACCAGGTTCACCGCCTGCCCGAGGTCATTCAGCTCGACC
>CAZTGY010000402.1:0-2813 GCA_964613445.1 uncultured Chromatiaceae bacterium
GGAGCGCCTTCAGGCGCGACGCGATTGCCCCGGTTGCGCCTGAAGGCGCTCCTACGGCGCCCGGCGCTGGCCGGCTTCGAAGCGCAGCCGCACCACGTCGCCCCGGCTGACGTACAGCAGTTCTGCGACCTTGCCGATCAGGTAGTCCTCGTACTTGTCGAGGGTCAAGTCCTCGAGCGCCACGTCCCAGAGCATGCCGATGATGCGCTGCTTGTCCGCGTAGGACAGCTCCTGGTGCAGGGGGGCGGTGAATTCCCGCAGGGACACCGAGCCGTCCACGGCGGATCTGGCCTCGGCCAGCAGCTCGTCGGCCCCGGCCCTGTCGAGCTGGAAGTAACGTGCGATCAGGCCGGCAATGGCCTCGTGTTCGACGGCCTGCTCGTCATGATCGGCCCGGGCAAGCTCCACCAGCAACGCGGCAACCGCGAGGCGCACGCGGGCAGCGGGGTCCTGGCGGGTCGCTGGCGAAGCACCGGCTTCGAGAAACTGGCGAAGGCGACTCAGCATCAATGCGCTCCAGGCCGCACCACGCGGCCTACGATCGTGTCCCGAAGGAGAGTAAGCCGTCCGTGGAAGAAGTGGTCCACATCCGGCAGCAGCACCAGGTCTGGCGGGGGTATTCGGCTCCGTGCCCAGGCCTCGACGTCGGCGGCCGGCACGACCTCGTCAGCCGTCCCCTGGACCAGAAGCCATGGACAGGCCGGCACCGAATCACCGAGCAGGCCTGCCATCCGCGCAACGGGCGGCGCCACGCTGATCAGCTGGCGGCACGGGCTCGCGACCGCGGTCCGAATCGCCACCGCGGCGCCGAACGAGAAGCCCGCCAGCCACAGGGCGGCCCCGGGAAAGCGCCGCTGCGCCCAGGCCGCCACCGCCAGCGCGTCCTCCGTCTCGCCGACGCCATCGGCGTAAGCACCTTCGCTGGCGCCCACGCCGCGAAAATTGAAACGCACCGCCGGGATCGACAGGTCGTTTAGTGCGCGGCTGACCGTGTGCACCACCTTGTTGAGCATCGTCCCCTGATGCTGGGGATGCGGGTGACACACCACGCCAACCGCGGGCGCCAGCGGCCCGGGCGGGGTGTCGAGCAGCGCCTCGATGCGGCCGGCGGGACCGTCGAGAGTCAGTGCTTCACGGGGCGGCGGGCCGGATGTCATGCTCGGCAGGTTAACCGACTCCTTGCCGGCGTAGGAGCGCCTTCAGGCGCGACCGGGTACCTGTTCCGACGGGAATCGAGTCCGCGAGTCTCCCGGCGGGGCAGGTACCCGGTCGCGCCTGAAGGCGCTCCTACCCGAGGAGGATCCGGTTCAGCCGCTGGACGAAGGCGCCCGGATCCGGCAGCTGCCCGCCTTCCGCCAGGTGCGCCTGATCGAACAGCAGCTGGGCCAGGTCGCCGAAGCGCGCGTCGTCGGCTTCCGCGGCCAGGCGCAGCAGCAGGGGGTGAGCGGGATTGATCTCCAGGACAGGCCGCACCTCGGGAACGGCCTGGCCGGTGGCCTGCATGAGCTTGCGCATCTGGGCGCCCATCTCGTGCTCGCCGAGCACCAGGCAGGCGGCGGACTCACTCAGGCGGCTGGTCGGCCGGACTTCCTGCACCTGATTGCCGAGCTGCTGCTTGAGCCGCTCGATCAGCACCGCGTGCTCGCCCGCATCGGGCTTCGGCGCCTCAGCTTCGCGCTGCTCCGTCACGTCCAGCTCCTGCTCGCCGCGCCTCACGTCCCGGAACTCGTGGCCGTCGAACTCGCCCAGGTGTCCTATCAGCCACTCATCGATGGCGTCCGTGAGCAGCAGTACCTCGATACCCCGCTTGCGGAAGATCTCCAGGTGCGGGCTCGACTTCGCGGCGTTGAAGCCGTCCGCCGTGAGGTACCAGATCACCTTCTTCTCAGCCTTGCGGCGACTGATGTAGTCGGCGAGGGCATGGCCGGGAACGGGGCTGTCGTCGCACGTCGAGGAGAAGCGCAGCAGGCCGGCGATCTTCTCCCGGTTGGCGTGGTCCTCCGCGGGTCCTTCCTTCAGGACCCGGCCGAACTCCTTCCAGAAGGTGGCGTACTTCTCGGGGTCGTCCCTGGCCAGCTTCTCCAGCATGTCCAGCACGCGCTTGGTCAACGCGGACTTCATGGACTCCACGACCGCGTCCTGCTGGAGCAGTTCCCGCGAGACGTTCAGCGACAGGTCCCCGGAATCCACCACTCCCCGCACGAAGCGGAGGTACAGCGGCAGGAACTGCTCGGCGTCATCCATGATGAAGACGCGCTTCACGTAGAGCTTGAGGCCCCGGGACCCGGAGCGGTTCCACAGGTCCCAGGGGGCCCTGGCCGGCACGTAGAGCAGGCTCGTGTATTCCCGCTTGCCCTCGACCTTGTTGTGGCTCCAGGTCAGTGGCTCCTGGAAATCGTGGGAGACGTGGCGATAGAACTCCCTGTACTCGTCGTCCGTGATCTCGGTTCGCGGCCGGGTCCAGAGCGCCTTGGCCTCGTTGGCCGCTTCCTCCTTCGCCTCACCCTCCTCTGCCGTCGTCGCCATGACGACCGGGAAGGCGATGTGGTCCGAGTACTTGCGGATCAGGGTGCGCAGCCGGAACTCGTCGGCGAATTCCGCGGCATCCTCCCGGAGATGCAGGGTGACGCGCGTGCCCCGCGCGGCCAGCTCGACATTCTCGACGCTGTACTCGCCCTGGCCGTCCGACTCCCAGTGCACGCCCTCGGCGGCCGGCGCACCCGCCCGGCGCGTCTCGACGACCACCTTGTCGGCCACGATGAAGGCCGAGTAGAAGCCCACGCCGAACTGGCCAATGAGGTTCGCATCCTTCT
>CAZTGY010000403.1:0-2758 GCA_964613445.1 uncultured Chromatiaceae bacterium
CTGGGCGCCGACGGCCTGGTCCTCGACCTGCACAGTGCCGGGCAGGTCGCCCGGATCAGCAGCCCGCTCTGGGGACGTTTCAATGCCGAGAACCTGCTGGTGGCCGCGGGGATCCTGCTCGGCTCCGGCTGGCCGCTCGACAGGGTGGCCGGCGTGCTCGGCAGCTGTAACGCACCGCCCGGGCGCATGGAGCGGGTCGCGGGCGCCCCGGGCCAGCCTGCCGTCCTCGTGGATTTTGCGCACACGCCCGATGCGCTGCGCAAGGCGCTGGCCGCCGTCCGCGAGCACTGCACGGGCGAGGTCTGGTGCGTGTTCGGCTGCGGCGGCGACCGGGACCGGGGCAAGCGAGCGCCGATGGGCGAGGCGGCCGTTGCCGGCGCCGACCGGGTGATCGTGACCGACGACAACCCGCGCTCCGAGGATCCCCAGCAGATCATCGCGGACATCCTGGCAGGCGCCCCCTCGCTGGACCGGCTGCAGGTCGTGCCCGACCGGGCGGCGGCGATCGGGCGCGCGATCCGGCTGGCCCGGCCTGGCGACGCCGTGCTCGTTGCCGGGAAGGGGCACGAGACCGTGCAGCTGACCGGGGCTACGAGCCGGCCGTTCTCCGACGTGGCAGTGGCCCGGGCCGCCCTGGCGCAGGGCGGGAGCCCATGACGATGGCAACCCTGGGCTGGATCGCGGAGACGGCGGGCGGCAGGCTCGTCGGCGCCGACGTGGGCTTCGACTCCGTGAGCACCGACACGCGCAGCATCGAGCCCGGCCAGCTGTTCGTGGCCCTGCGGGGCGTGCGCCACGACGCGGCGGCCTTCGTAGTGACGGCTGCCGGGCGCGGCGCGGTCGCGGCCGTGGTCGAGAGCCCCCAGCCATTGCCGCTGCCCCAGGTCGTGGTGCCCGATGCGGGCAGGGCGCTCCAGGACGTGGCGGCTGCCTGGCGCCAGCGCTTCCGGATCCCCGTCCTCGGCGTCACCGGCAGCAACGGCAAGACGACGCTGAAGGAGATGATGAGCGCGATCATGCGCGCCCAGGTCCGTGGGCCCGGCGAGGACGGCGGCGTGCTGGCGACCTGGGGCAACCTGAACAACCACGTCGGCGTGCCCATCACGCTGCTCTGGCTCCGCCCGGAGCACCGGGCTGCCGTCATCGAGATGGGCGCCAGTGCGAAGGGCGAGATCGGCCTGCTCACCCGCATCGCCCGGCCCACCGTCGGCGTCATCACCAACGCCGGCCCCGCCCACCTCGGCGGCTTCGGCGGCACCGTCCGGGACGTGGCGCAGGCCAAGGGCGAGCTGTTCGCTGGACTGGATCCCGGCGCCGTCGCCGTCGTGAACCGGGACGACTCCTTCCACGATTACTGGCGCGCACTGCGCCAGGACCTGGAGTACCGGTCCTTCGGCCTGGCGCCCGACGCGGACTTCCGCGCCGTCGACATCGCGGCCAGCAATGGCGAGGGGCTCCGGTTCCGGATCGTCTCCCCAGTGGGCGAGGTGGAGATCCATCTCCCGATGGCGGGCAACCACAACATCCAGAACGCCCTGGCGGCCACCGCCGCGACGACGGCCGCCGGCGCCACGCTGGATGCCGTCCGGGCAGGCCTCGCCGGGATGGCCAACGTGAAGGGCCGGCTGAAGCCAGAGCCGGGCCCGGCCGGTTGCACCATCTACGACGACAGCTACAACGCCAATCCGGGCTCGGTCGCCGCCGCGATCCGCTTCCTCGCCGGCCTCGGGGGGCAGCGCTGGCTCGTCCTCGGCGACATGGGCGAGCTGGGGCCCACCGAGGTTGAACTGCACCGGGAAATCGGCGCGCTCGCCGCCCGGAGCGGCATCGACCGCTTCTACGCCGTCGGCCCGCTGGCGCGGCACGCGGCGGAGGCCTTCGGGCCCCGGGCCCACTGGGCAGCCGACGTCTTCACGCTGGCGGAGGTGATCCGGCCGGAACTGACGCCCGACGTCCGCCTGCTCGCCAAGGGCTCGCGCAGCGCCGGGCTCGAGCGGCTGGTGAAAGCCCTCAATGGTGAGTTTCCCGACGCCGGAGGCGCGCACTGATGTTGCTGCTGCTCGCGGAGTACCTGAGGCCCTTCGTCTCCGGCTTCAATGCGCTGACCTACCTGACCCTGCGCGGCATCCTGGCCGCACTCACGGCGCTGGCAATGTCGCTGCTGCTCGGCCCGCCCCTGATCCGGCGGCTGACGCAGCGGCAGATCGGCCAGACCGTGCGGGACGACGGGCCGCAAAGCCACCTGCAGAAGGCGGGTACGCCGACCATGGGCGGCACGCTGATCCTGCTGGCCATCGTCGTCAGCACGCTGCTCTGGGCCGACCTGCGCAGCCTCTTCGTCTGGGTCGTCCTGGGCGTCACGGTCAGCTACGGGCTGCTTGGCTTCGCCGACGACTACCGCAAGCTGATCCTGCGCAACCCCAAGGGGCTTTCCGCGCGGGAGAAGCTCTTCTGGCAGTCGCTGGTGGCCATCGGCGTGGGCGTGATCCTGTACCTGCGCGCCGATTCGCCCCAGTCCACTGCGCTCCTCATCCCGTACTTCAAGGACGTGCTGATTCCCCTGGGCTGGCTGTTCGTTCCCTTCGTCTACGTCGTGATCGTCGGCTCGAGCAATGCCGTGAACCTGACCGACGGGCTCGATGGCCTCGCCATCATGCCGACGGTGCTGGTGGGCGGCGCGCTGGGCATCTTTGCCTGGGTCGCCGGCAACGCCATCTTCGCGCGGTACCTCGGCGTGCCCTACGTGGCGGGGGCGGGC
>CAZTGY010000404.1:0-2124 GCA_964613445.1 uncultured Chromatiaceae bacterium
CGCCGAATGCGATTGCCTCGCCTGCATCGAACCAACTGAACACTGTCCGGTTCCTTTCTTCATGGCCAACCCGAGGCGACAATGATACTCCATGCCGTCGTCCTGATCGTTGGCGCCCATGCGCCTTCGCAGTGATAAAATCGCCTCCTCCCGTCGAAGGAAGGATTCGCGATGTCCATATTGCTGCGCCTGCTGCGGGACGCCTTCTCCGCGCGCCGGACGGCGCCACAACCAAGGCAGGCCGACCAGCCCGACCCGTTCGCGGCGATCCGGGCGAGGGCGGACGCGGGAGACTTGGCCGGCGCCATCGCCCTTTGCGAGAACCTGTGCAGGCAGGAGCCGGACGGCCAGGCTGCCAGCGAGCTCCTGCTGAACCTCAGACATGCGGCAATGCTGCAGGAGGTCCGGCAGCATTTCCCGGGGCCCGATTACCTGGAATGGCTGCAGTGGTTCCACGCCGCCCTCGCACCGCGAACCTACCTTGAAATCGGCGTCGCCTCGGGCCAGTCGCTGCAGCATGCCGGCCCGCAAACCAAGGCGGCGGGCGTCGATCCGGCCTTCAGCATCGGCTTCCCGCAGGCGGCATGGGTCAGGCTGTTTCGCGAAACCAGCGACGACTTTTTCGCCAGGCGCAGCATGCAGGAAGTCTTCGGCGAGGACACGGTGGATCTTGTCTTTCTCGACGGGCTGCACACCTTCGACCAGACCCTGCGCGATCTGCTCAACGTCGAGCGCCATTGCCACGCACGCTCGGTCGTGCTGCTGCACGACATCCTGCCGGTCATCCCGGAAACGGCAGAGCGCGAGCGCCGGACCATTTTCTGGGTCGGCGACACATGGAAGCTCATGGTCCTGCTCGCGCGGCACCGCCCCGACCTGAATTTCTTCACGATCCCCGCCTTCCCCAGCGGCCTTGGCGTGGTCACCGGACTGAACGCCGCCTCGCCCCACGCGGCAGCGCTGCGCGCCAGTCTCGACGCAATCTGCGCGGACGCCATGAACCTCCGGCTTGCCGATTTCATGACGGAACTGAATCGTCATCAGCACGTTATAGCCAACGATCGGCAGGAAGTGTCATCCCGCCTGGCGCCCGGCTAGCGGCGGCTGCGCAATTTGTCTCCCACTGCGTTCAGAACGCTCCTCCAGTCGCCGCTTGCGGGTTGCCTGAACAGGCTCGCGGAGTCGTACCATGGCGAGTCCTCCCGATCGAGCAGCCAGCGCCAGTCGGGAATGTGCGGCAGCAGAATCCATACTTCCTTCCCCAGCGCCCCGGCCAGGTGCGCCACGCTGGTATCCACCGCAATCACCAGGTCCACCTGCTCGATCAGCGCCGCCGTATCGGCAAAGTCCTTCAGTTCCGCATCGAACGTCCGGATTTCCGGAAGCCGTTTCAGCGCCACCCTGTCTGCAGGCCGGATCTCCTGCTGCAGACAGACATAGTCGATTCCCTCTACCAGCACTTCTCGGAATTGGGCCAGCGGGATCGAGCGATTCCGATCGTTCCGGTGCGCGGTGCCTCCGCTCCACACCAGGCCGACCCGCGGCTGCCGGCGCTCGCCGACCCGCTCCTTCCAGGCCGCGGCTTTCTCGGGCCGGGCCTGCAGGTAGGGAGCGCCGGAAATATCATGCAAATCGGTCCGGAAGGCCAGCGGCAGGCTGAGCAGCGGGCAATGGCAATCGAATTCCGGCAGTTCATCGCCGCTGCGCACCAACTGCCCTACCCCCTCGAGGTCCTCGAGCAGCAAGGCGAGGGCCGGTGGCGCTTCCAAGATCACCCTTGTCCCGAGCGCTGCCACCCGTTTTGCATAGCGGCAAAACTGGATCGTGTCCCCCAGCCCCTGCTCGGCATACAACAGGACCGCCTTGCCCTGCAGGTTTCCGCCGCCGCGCCACTGCGGCTGCGCATAGGCACGCAAGGCCATCCTGAACTCCTGATTGCCCTTGCGTTCCTTGTGCTGCCAGCGCGACTCGTATTGCGCCCAGCCGAGCCTGAAGTCGCCGAGCAATAGCCTGGTCTGGCTCGCACCATGCGTCGCCTCGGAGAAATCGGGATTGAGCCGCAGCGCTTGCTCGTAACTGTCCAGCGCCTCGGCAAAACATCCCAGATTGTGCAGCGCCAACCCC
>CAZTGY010000404.1:2134-2754 GCA_964613445.1 uncultured Chromatiaceae bacterium
CGTACGCCTGGAAAAAACCGGGAGCGATCGACAGCGTCTTGTCGTAACACGCCAGTGCCTGCTCGAAAGCCCCCTCATGCAAGTGGATGTTGCCCAGGAAATTGTGCAGTTCCGCCATTTGTTCATCGACGGCCAAGCCCCGCTCGGCGGCACGGATCGCCTCCCCGGTCTCACCCGCATGAAACCGTACGCGGGACAGGTCGCGCCAGGCATACGCGAAATCGGGCTTGATCTCTGTCGCCTCCGCCAGATGCCGGCCGGCCGCCGTGGCGTCCCCCAGGGATTCGGCCGTTAACCCGAGCAGGTAATGCGCATCCGCCGACCGCGGCTCCAACCGGACTGCGCGTTCCAGCTGTTCCCTGGCTTCAGCCGGCCGGCCAAGTTCATTGAACACGAAACCGAGGTTGATGCAGGCATTCGCATTCGTGCCGTCTGCCGACAGCGCATCCCGATAGCTCCTGGCGGCTTCCTCCAGCCTGCCCTGTGCCAGGAGCGCGTTGCCGTCGCGGATACAACTTTCCGCCCGCACCCTGCCGTCGGACTTCGGCGCAGCGGCTTGCCTCAACCACCCAGGAAACAGCCCCACGCTAACTCCGGCCTCCCGCACCCGTCGGCTGGGC
>CAZTGY010000405.1:0-2745 GCA_964613445.1 uncultured Chromatiaceae bacterium
GGCGGAGCTGCAGCAGGGCATCGAGGGCGCCATGGAGTCGGCGGAGCGGGAAGTGAGCAACGTGCTCGCCCGCCTGGGCCGGACGTAGGAGCGGCTTGAGCCGCGACCAGGATGCTGTAGGAGCGGCTTGAGCCGCGACCAGGATGCTAAAGTAGCCACCACTCTATGGTTTACATCCTTAACCGGATGGCGCCTGAAAATATCTCAGGAGTTCAATAACATGGCCACACAACCTAAAGTAGTCCGCAGCGCGCCGGCAGGCCCCGCCACGCCGATCCGCACCGGCGCCGAGTACCTCGAGAGCCTGCGGGGACGGGACGTCCGCGTGTTCCTGTTTGGCGAGCTGGTCGCTGAGCCGGTGGACCACCCCGTGATCCGGCCGTCCATCAACGCGGTGGCCGAGACCTACGACCTGGCCGTCCGCGACCCGGACCTCGGGACGGCCGTATCGCCCTACACGGGCGAGCGCATCAACCGCTTCCTGCACGTGGCCGGCAGCGCCCACGACCTGGTCCTGCAGAACAAGATGCAGCGGCGGCTCGGCCAGCTCACCGGCACCTGCTTCCAGCGCTGCGTGGGCATGGACGCCATCAACGCGCTGCACTCGGTCACCTACGAGATCGACGGGCAGCACGGGACGCCCTATCACTCCCGCTTCGTCAGCTTCGTCACCGCCATGCAGAGGCGCGGCTTCGTGATCGGCGGCGCGATGACCGACGTGAAGGGCGACCGGGGCAAGGCGCCCCACGAGCAGGCCGATCCCGATCTCTTCGTGCACGTCAGCCGGCGCACGGCGGAGGGCGTCTACCTGAAGGGCGCCAAGGCCCACCAGACCGGCTGCATCAACGCGCACTGGCTGCTCGTGATGCCGACGATGCGCCTCGGCAAGGCCGACAAGGACTACGCGATCGTCGGCGCCGTGCCCGTGGATGCGCCGGGCATCACCTACATCTACGGCCGCCAGTCCTGCGACACGCGCAGCCAGGAGGGCGGCGAGATCGACCCGGGCAACCGGCGGTTCGGCGGCCAGGAGGCGATGATCATCTTCGACGACGTCTTCGTGCCCTGGGAGAGCGTCTTCATGGATGGCGAGGTGGACTTCGCTGCCATGCTCGTGGAACGCTTCACCACGTATCACCGTCGCAGCTACGTCTGCAAGTCGGGGGTCGGCGACGTGCTGATCGGGGCGGCGGCGACCATCGCCGACTTCAACGGGGTGGACAGGGTCTCGCACATCAAGGACAAGCTCGTGGAGATGACCCACCTCAACGAGACCATCTACTCGACGGGCATCGCCTCCAGTTACCAGGCCGTGCCGATGAAGTCGGGCGTGTACCTGAACGACGACATGATCGCCAACGTCTGCAAGCACCACGTCACGCGCTTCCCCTACGAGATCGCCCGGCTCGCGCAGGACCTGGCGGGCGGCCTGATGGTCACGCTGCCCTCCGAGCAGGACCTCCGGCACCCGGAGGTGGGGGAGCTGATGCGCAAGTACCTCAAGGGGCGCGCGGATATCCCCACCGAGGACCGCATGAAGATCCTGCGGCTCATCGAGAACATGACGCTGGGGCGGAACGCCGTCGGGTACCTCACCGAGTCCATGCACGGCGCCGGGTCGCCCCAGGCCCAGCGCATCCAGATCGGCCGGCAGATGCAGCTGGAGTTCAAGAAGCAGCTGGCGAAGACGCTGGCCGGCGTGGGCCCCGAAACGGCGGCCGAGGTCAGCCATGACCTTGGCGAATACATGGCCCGCGTGTTCAGGACGGACAAGCCCTCGTGATCCAGGTTCGCAATCCCCGCACGGGCCAGCAGGACTACTCCTTCGAGCCGCCGACCGACGCCGCGCTGGCGGCGCGCTGCGCGGCGCTGCGCGGGGCGCAGCCTGACTGGTGGAAGGCCGGCATGGAGCACCGGATCGGCGTCCTGCGGCGGTGGGCGGATGCCATCGAGGCGAACCACGCTGCCATCACGGCGGCCCTGGCCATCGACACCGGCCGCACGACCATTGCCGCGGGCGAGGTCAGGAGCGCGTCGCGGAACATCCGCCGCTGGTGCGACTACGGACCGACGCTGATCGCCACGCCGGTCCACGAGTCCGGGATCATGCCGACCCTGCGTTACAGCCACCAGCTCGTGCCGTACCAGCTCGTCGGCGGGATCAGCCCCTGGAACTTTCCCGTGGCCCTGTCGCTCATCGATGCCGTCCCGGCGCTGCTGGCCGGCTGTGCCGTGTTCGTCAAGCCGAGCGAAGTGACGCCGCGCTTCGTCGAGCCGCTCAAGCAGACCGTGGCGGCCGTGCCCGGGCTGGGCCGCGTGTTCGCCATCGAGGCCGGCGACGGCCGCACGGGCGCCGCCCTGATCGGGCAGGTGGATGCGGTGTGCTTCACGGGCAGCGTGGCGACGGGCCGCAAGGTGGCCGTGGCCGCCGCCGGGCGCTTCATTCCCGCGTTCCTCGAGCTGGGCGGCAAGGATCCCGCCATCATCCTGCCCTCGGCCAACCTGGAGGACGCCGCCGACGCGATCCTGCGCGGGTCCGTGGTCGCCAGCGGCCAGGTGTGCCTGGCGCTCGAGCGGGCCTACGTGCACGAGTCCCAGCACGATGCCTTCGTGGACCTGCTCGTCAGCAAGGCCCGCAGGCTGCGGCTGAACTACCCCGACATCGACCAGGGCGACCTGGGCCCGCTGATCTTCGACCGCCAGGCCGACATCATCGACGCGCACCTGGACGACGCCGTGGCGAAG
>CAZTGY010000406.1:0-2739 GCA_964613445.1 uncultured Chromatiaceae bacterium
CGCTCGAGCGCCCGGGCGACGTCCGGCTGGTTGAAGCGGCTCAGGAGCTCGATGATGTTCAGCCGGACCGAGGGGTCCTTGCCCTCGATCCGCGCGATCAGGTCAGGCACCAGCTCGGGACCGGCGATGTCGCGGATGATCTTGAATACGGCCGACTTTTCGCGGGGCTCCAGGTCGTAGGCCCTCTTGAGTAAATCCCTTGAATTCAGGCGCTTACGGACAATACCCAGAATTTCTATCAGCGCGGGCTTGAAGATCTCCGGCCTGCCCAGCAGCTCGGTGAGCTTGTTGGTGTCGTAGTTGCCGGAAATGGCGAGGGTCTTGGTGACGCCCGCCACGCACAGCTTGTCCGCGTGGCCCAGGCCCGCCGCGAAGAACGGGAAGGTCTTGTCGTCCAGCATCGAGGCCAGCAGCGTGACCAGCGCCCCGCTGTGCTCCTTGCCCGCCGTGGCGAAGGCGTCGATGACCTTGGGAATGGCGACGGGGTCGATGCCGCGGAGGCTGTCGAGTGCTTTCCGGGCCTCGGGACTGGCGGGATCCCGTTCCGCCAGCAGCTGGGCCAGGCAACGCTCTGCCTTCAGTGTGCTGAAGAACTTCATACGCCCCGGAATCCGCGCCCCGCTCTCGTCGGTCGTCCTTGCCCTGGCCAGGAGGCGGGAAGGCCGGCCCCACCCGGTCAATCCGCACGCCCGAAATTATGCCACATGAGGTGGCGGCGCCCGGTCCTGCCACCCGTTACAATGTGGCGGCTGGCCTCACACCTTACTGTTAATCCCATCACGAATTATGGCAACCGCATGACCAGGGTCATTGCCCACGCCGTGCAGGGCAACCTGACGCCGCTGCCCAACGTCCGGAACGTGATCGCCGTCGCATCCGGCAAGGGCGGCGTCGGCAAGTCCACCACGGCCGTGAACCTGGCCCTCGCCCTCGCCCGGGACGGTGCGCGGGTCGGCATTCTCGATGCCGACGTGTACGGGCCCAGCCAGCCGCGGATGCTGGGGCTGCTCGGGCGGCACCCTGAGTCACGGGACGGCAAGACCTTCGAGCCCCTCGTGGCCCACGGCCTGGAGGCCAATTCGATCGGCTTCCTGGTCGAGGAGTCGCGCCCGGTCATCTGGCGCGGGCCGATGGTGACGCAGGCGTTGCAGCAACTGGCCTTCCAGACGAACTGGCACGACCTGGACTACCTGATCGTGGACCTGCCGCCCGGCACGGGCGACATCCACCTCACCCTGACCCAGAAGGTGCCCCTGGCGGGCGCGGTGATCGTCACGACGCCCCAGGACATCGCGCTCGCGGATGCCCGGAAGGGCCTGAAGATGCTCGAGAAGGTCGGCGTGGCCGTGCTGGGCGTCATCGAGAACATGAGCACCTTCATCTGCCCCTGCTGCCAGAAGGAAACGGCGATCTTCGGCGAAGGCGGTGGCGAGCGGCTGGCGGCGGAGAGCGGCGTGGCATTCCTGGGCCGGCTGCCGCTGCACGCGCAGATCCGCGAGGAGGCCGATGGCGGCCGGCCGACGGTGATTGCGGCGCCGGACGGCTTGCTGGCGCAGCGCTACCTGGAGATCGCCCGGCGCCTGGCGGAAGTCCTGGCGGCGCGCCCGAAGGACCAGCGGGGCATCTTCGGTTCCATCGTCGTGGAGAAGTAGGCAGATGAGCATCCGTCCGGATCGCTGGATCCGCCGCATGGCCGAGCAGCACGGCATGATCGACCCGTTCGAACCCGGCCAGGTCCGGGAGGTGCAGGGCCAGCGGGTGATTTCCTTCGGCACGTCCAGCTACGGCTACGACGTGCGCTGCGCCCGCCAGTTCAAGGTGTTCACCAACATCAACTCGACCATCGTGGATCCGAAGGCCTTCGACCCCAGCAGCTTCGTCGACATGGACACGGACGTCTGCATCATCCCCCCCAACTCCTTCGCCCTGGCCTCCACCGTGGAGTACTTCCGCATTCCGCGGAACGTCCTCACCGTGTGCCTGGGCAAGTCCACCTACGCCCGCTGCGGCATCATCGTCAACGTGACGCCGCTGGAGCCGGAGTGGGAAGGGCACGTGACGCTGGAATTCTCCAACACCACGCCGCTGCCCGCGCGGATCTACGCGAACGAGGGCGTGGCCCAGATGCTGTTCTTCGAGTCCGACGAGGTCTGCGCGACCTCCTACAAGGACCGCGGCGGGAAGTACCAGGGGCAGAGAGGCGTGACGCTGCCGAAGGCCTGACCCGCAGGAGCGGCCGTAGGAGCGGCTTCAGCCGCGACCGCCACCCGCCGACTGCCGCTTCGGTCGCCCCCGCCCGCGATGCCGGGGATTCACCCGGTACGTCGGCTGCGGTTCGGCCCTGTAGCCCGCCAATTCCTCCGCCACCCCCTGGCGGAAAGGATTGCGCACCCGGACCCCGTCGAATTCCATGCCGTCCTGGAGGTCCTCGGTCAGCAGCGTGGTGCAGTCCTGCAGCTGGGCGGCGGCCACGATCAGGCTGTCCCACCAGTTGATGCGATAGCGGGTCTCCACGTCCCGGGCCTGGATCAGCAACCGGCGGTCGGTGGGGATCGGTCCCCAGGCAAGCAAATCTTCGGTGATACGCCACGCAACATCCTTGGTCAGGGGGTGCGGGAGTTTGCGCGTCAGCGTGACATAGAGCTCGTTGAGCACCTGCATGCTCGTTCGCCCACATTGTTCTTGCCACAACTGGGCTAGACATTCTCCGGCAATCAGTCTCTTGCGTCCCTGGGCCGA
>CAZTGY010000407.1:0-2734 GCA_964613445.1 uncultured Chromatiaceae bacterium
GAGCGCGTAGGCCGTGGAGCCGGTGGGCGTGGCGATAATGAAGCCGTCGCCGAGATGGGTGTTCACGTAGCCGCCGTCCACGAAGGTCTGGTACTCCACCATCCGGCCGGTGTCGTGCCGCTTGACGACCACGTCATTGAGCGCGATGGCACTCGTCGTCACCCGGTTGTTCCGGACGATGGACGCCACCAGCAGCATGCGCTGCTCGCTGACGTAGCGGCCGGCCAGGATCTGGTCCATGTGCGCGAGCATGTGCTCCGGGCCCACGTCGGCGAGGAAGCCCAGCCGGCCGCGATTGATGCCGAGCAGTGGCACCGTCCGGCCGGCGATGCGCCGCGCGGCATACAGCATGCTGCCGTCGCCGCCGATGGCGACCACCAGGTCCACTCCCGTGGCCAGCCGGTCCTCGGCGGTCCGCTTCGCCCGGGCGGGCAGTGAACGGGCGCGCACCGCCGTGCTCACCTGCACGCGGCAGCCGGCCTGCAGCAGGTGGGTGGCGAGGATCCGCATGGCTTCCAGGGCCCGCGGGTCCCGGGGGTTGCCCATCAGCGCGATCCGGGAAAACTGTCGGGGGCGCGATTTCTTGTTCATTTTGCTTTGCTTATCATGACCTTGACACTCTCCATGGTGGATTGCTAGCGTGCCACGCAGCCATGGCCAACGAACCCACCGCCGAGCTGCCCTCCGACCGCGCCCGGCACATCCTCCGGATCCTCGTGGAACATTACATCCGCGAGGGCCAGCCCGTCGGGTCCCGCACGCTCTCACGCAGCGCCGGGCTGGACCTGAGCCCGGCGACCATCCGCAACGTCATGGCCGACCTGGAGGACCTGGGCTTCATCGTGGCGCCCCACACCAGCGCCGGCCGGATACCGACCGCCAAAGGTTACCGCTTTTTCGTGGATACGCTCGTGCGCCTGCAGCCCATGGCCGAACCGGACGTCGTGAAGCTGCAGAGCCAGCTCGAGGACCGCTTCCGGGGCGACGCCAAGGCCATCGCCGCCACGGCCTCGTCGGCCCTGTCGTCGCTGACCAGCCTGGCAGGCGTCGTCACGATTCCGCGCCAGCCCCATGCCACGCTCCGGCACATCGAGTTCCTGCCGCTGTCGGGCCGGCGCGTGCTCGCCATCCTGGTGGTGAACGACGCCGAGGTGCAGAACCGCATCCTCGACATGGAGCGGGACTACGGCGAGGACGAGCTCCGCCGTGCCGCCAATTTTCTCAACGAGCAGTTCACGGGCCTGGATCTCGGCGAGGTTCGTTCCCGCCTGCTGGCCAACCTGGACGGCACCCGCGAGTTCATGAACCGCCTGATGCTGGAGTCGATCGCCATTGCCGACCGTGTCCACCAGCCCGGTGCCGACAGCGCCGGCTACGTGCTCTCCGGCGAGACCAAGCTGATGAATTTCCAGGAGCTGTCCGACGTGGAGAAGATCAGGCAGCTGTTCGAGGCCTTCGGGCAGCAGCGGGAGATCCTGACGCTCCTGGATCGCAGCGTGGCGGCCCAGGGCGTGCAGATCTTCATCGGCGAGGAATCCGGCTACCGGATCCTGGACGAGTGCACCATCGTCGCGGCGCCGTATACTGTCGACGACCAGATCGTTGGCGTGCTCGGCGTCATCGGTCCCAAGCGGATGGCCTACGAGCGGGTGATCCCCATCGTTGACGTCACGGCGCGGCTGGTGGGTTCTGCGCTGAATGCCTCCTTGAATTCCGGCTCCTGACCCCCCATTTCGAGCGGCGGTGGGCGGTGGCCCGCCCGTGTTTGCCCGCCCCGAAGGAGCCTGCCCGATGCCAGACGCCCAGAAGCCGGATGCCCCCGCCGCCGGCGCGCCCGCCCCGGAGACCGGGGCCGCGGATCCCGTCGAGGAGCTCCGCCAGGCGCTCGGCAAGTCCGAGGCCACGGCCGCCGAGAACTGGAACCGGTACCTCCGGGCCGTGGCGGAGCTGGACAACGTGCGGAAGCGCGCGGCCCGCGACGTGGAAGCCGCCCGCCGTTCCGGCGTGGAGAAGCTGGCGGGCGAGCTGCTGGGGATCGTCGACAGCCTGGAGATGGGCCTCGAGTCGGGCGGGGCTGCCTCTGCCGAGGCCCTCCTGGCGGGCAAGCAGGCGACCCTCCGCCTGCTGCGTGCGGCCTTCGACAAGTTCGGCATCGAGCTGGTGGACCCGGCAGGGCATCCCTTCGACCCCCAGTTGCACGAGGCCATGAGCATGCAGCCCTCCACCACGGCAGTCCCCGGCTCGGTGCTCGTGGTCCTCCAGAAGGGCTATCGCCTCGGCGACCGCCTGCTGCGTCCGGCCCGGGTCATCGTGGCCGGGGAGCCGGTGGCGTCGGGCGCCACCCTGCCGGGCGGCGAGGCCCCGGCTGGCGGGAATTGACGCCGGCCCTCGAAACCGGCCCGTGAAACCGGCCCTTGAAACCGGGACGACCGGGCCCAAATAAGGAATCAGCGGGCGGCCAACGAGGCTGCCGGGCGGATTCAGCGACCGAAACAGTTGATGGAGCGACGCATGAGCAAGGTAATTGGCATCGACCTGGGCACCACGAATTCCTGCGTGGCCGTCATGGAAGGCGGCAAGCCCAAGGTGATCGAGAACAGCGAGGGCGACCGGACGACGCCGTCGATCGTGGCCTTCACCAAGGACGGGGAAGCGCTGGTGGGCCAGTCGGCCAAGCGCCAGGCTGTCACCAATCCGGCGAACACGCTGTTCGCCGTCAAGCGGCTCATTGGCC
>CAZTGY010000408.1:0-826 GCA_964613445.1 uncultured Chromatiaceae bacterium
GATGCCCTGGACAACTGCCGGCTGGTGGCCAATGCCACCCAGGTCGATTCCAACGGTGACGGCTACGGCAACCGCTGCGACGGCGACCTGAACAACAACGGCTCCACGAATGCCCAGGACACCACGCTGTACCGCCAGCAGCTCGGCCAGCCCAGCGTGGCTCCGACCTACAACGCTGCCGACATCAATGCCAACGGCACGGTGAACGCCCAGGACACCACGTTGTTCCGGACCCTCCTCGCCGCGCCGCCGGGGCCGTCGGGAATCTGCCTCAACACCTACCCGTGCCCGGCCAATCCCTGAGCGATCAACGGCCCGCTTCCAACCATAGCCAACCAGAAACCCTGCCCCGCCGGACCCGGTCCGGCGGGGCGTTCGGGTTCGACAACCCCCACCGCGCGCGGCCTTCGCGCCCGATGAACCCGCCCATGTGCGGGGGTCGCTTCATCGCCATGCGACTGACACAGTCCCGGCGGTAATGGGATAATTGCCACCCCGCCCCCTGGCGGCTCCCCATGACCCCGAACGCGCCACCCGCACAGCCCCTGCTCCCCCTGCCCCTCCCCCTGCCCGCCGGACCCGGCAGCCGGCGGTACTGGGCAGGCCTGCCCGCGTGCGGGCAGGCGCTGGGCCTCGCCACGCTGCGGGCCGCGCACCGGGGCTTCTGGCTCGTGATCGTGCCGTCGGTGGCCCGGGCGGAGAACCTGGAGGCGGAGCTCCGCTACTTCGCCGGCGACGGCCCCCGCATCGCGCTCTTCCCGGATACCGAGGTCCTGCCCTACGACACCTTCAGCCCGCACCAGGACCTGATCAGCGAGCGCCTGGC
>CAZTGY010000408.1:836-2421 GCA_964613445.1 uncultured Chromatiaceae bacterium
GGTCGATACCCTGCTCGTCGCGGCGTCCACCCTGCTGCCCCGCCTGCCTCCGGTCCGCTACATCGGCGGCTACAGCGTGTCCCTGGCCAAGGGACAGAAGCTGCGGCCGGAGCAACTGCGGCTGCAGCTGGAAACAGCAGGCTACCAGCGCGCGTCCCAGGTGATCGAGCACGGGGACTTCGCGGTTCGCGGCTCGCTGCTGGATTTCTATCCCATGGGCTCGCCGCTCCCCGTCCGCGTGGACTTCCTGGACGACGAGATCGACAGCCTGCGGCAGTTCGATCCGGACACCCAGCTCTCAGGAACGCCGCTCGACGCCCTGGAGACGTTGCCCGCGCGGGAGATGCCGGTCGACGCGGAGGCCATCAAGCAGTTCCGCCAGGCCTACCGGCGGCGCTTCGAGGGGAATCCCGCCCGGTCCATCATCTACCGCGAAGTTTCCGAGGGTCGCATGCCGGGGGGCGTCGAGAACTACCTGCCGCTGTTCTTCGACAGCACGGCACTCCTCTGGGACTACCTGCCGCAAGACCGCCTGACGATTGTGCTCGGTGATCCGGCGACCCTCCTCGAGCCGGCCTGGCAGCAGATCAACGAGCGCTTCCAGGACTCCCGGGAGGATTCCGAACGCCCCGCCCTGGAACCCCACGAACTGAATGGCACGCCGGCCGAACACCTCAGCCGCCTCGCCGGCGGCCCCGTGCTGATCCTGGACTCCGGCACGCCGGACCCCGTCGCCAGCGAGGACCGGGCCGCCACCGCCGGCCTGGCGTCGCCACCGCCCCTGCTGCTGGATCCCCGCGCCGAGGAGCCGACGCATCGGCTGCGGGAGTTCATCCGCAGCTTCCGGGGCCGCCTGCTGTTCGCGGCCGAATCGGCAGGACGCCGCGAGATGCTCGCCGACCTCCTGCGCCAGGAGGGCGTGGCCTCCGCCGAAGCCATGGGCTGGGGCGAGTTCCTCGCGTCGGACCGGACGGCGATGGTCAGCATCGCCCCGCTGGGCCAGGGCCTGCTGCTCCGGGACGCCGGCATCGCAATCATCACCGAACGTGAGCTCTACGGCGAGCGGCCCCGGGGCCGGCGACGGCAACGCCGGGTCCGGGATCCCGAGCAGATCCTGAGCGACCTGACGGACCTGAACCTGGGCTCGCCCATCGTCCACGTGGACCACGGCGTGGGCCGCTACCGCGGCCTGACGACCCTGACGATCGACGGCATGCCCCTGGAGTTCCTGACCCTGGAGTATGCCGGGGGCGACAAGCTGCACGTGCCCGTGGCCTCGCTGCACATGGTCTCCCGGTACACGGGAACTTCCGCCGAGGAAGCGCCGCTGCACAAGCTGGGCAGTGACCAGTGGGAGAAGGCCCGACGGAAGGCGGCGGCCCGCATCCGGGACGTGGCGGCCGAGCTCCTCGAGCTCTACGCGAAGCGCGCGGCCCGACAGACCACCCGCGCAGCCGCTACCCGGCACGACTACGCGGCCTTCGCCGCGGGCTTCCCGTTTGAGCCCACGGAGGACCAGGCCCGCGCCATCGACGCCGTGGTTCACGACCTCACCAGCGGGAGGCCGATGGACCGCCTCGTCTGC
>CAZTGY010000408.1:2431-2713 GCA_964613445.1 uncultured Chromatiaceae bacterium
AAGGTCATGGAGCGCCTCGAGGCCGGCAGCGTGGACATCGTGATCGGCACCCACCGCCTGCTCCAGGGCGACATGCGGTTCAAGGACCTGGGCCTGATCATCGTCGACGAGGAGCACCGCTTCGGCGTCCGCCACAAGGAACGCCTGAAGGCGCTGCGCACCGAGGCGGACGTCCTCACTCTGACAGCCACCCCGATACCGCGCACCCTGCACATGGCGCTCGGGCGGCTGCGGGACCTGTCGCTGATCGCCACGCCACCGGAGACCCGCCTCAGCATCAAG
>CAZTGY010000409.1:0-2699 GCA_964613445.1 uncultured Chromatiaceae bacterium
CCAGAAGTCGATGGTGTACTCGAAGAACCGCCTGCTGTACCCGATGAAGCGGGTCGACTTCGATCCCAACGGCGAGCGCAACATCCAGAACCGGGGCAAGTCCGAGTTCGTGCGCATCAGCTGGGAGGAAGCGCTGACCCTCGTCAGCAACGAGATCAAGCGCGCCAAGTCCAGGGGGCCCGGTGCGATCGCGGTGGCCAACGGCTCCCACCACCAGTGGGGCAACCTGGGCCACTACCTCTCCGCCTTCAACCGCTTCTGGAACCTGATCGGCGTCACCAAGCTGATGCACAACCCGGACAGCTGGGAAGGCTGGTACTGGGGCGCCATGCACCACTGGGGCAACAGCCTGCGCCTCGGCGCGCCCGAGTTCTACGGCACCGTCGAGGACTGCCTGAAGGAGGCGGAGATGATGGTGTTCTGGTCCAGCGACCCGGATGCCAGCTACGGGTTCGAGGGCACCGAGCGCCGCGCCTGGGCCAGGGAGCTCGGCATCAAGATGGTGCACATCGACCCCTACATGAACCACACCGCGGCCCACCTGGGCGGCAAGTGGATCTCGCCGAAGCCGGGCACGGACGCCGCGTTCGCCCAGGCGCTCTGCCACGTGTGGATCACGGAAGGCCTCTACGACAAGTCCTTCGTCGAGAAACGCACCACGGGCTTCGACGAGTGGAAGGCGTACATCCTCGGCGAGTCGGACGGCGTGGCGAAGACCCCCGAGTGGCAGGAGGCCGAGACCGGCGTGCCGGCCCGGGACGTGCGGGCGCTGGCCCGGGAGTGGGGCACGAAGAAGACCTACCTGGGCGCCGGCGGCTGGGGCGTCGGCGTCGGCGGCGCCTGCCGCAGCCCGATGGGCGTGCAGTGGGCCCGCATGATGGCGATCATCGGCGCCATGCAGGGCTACGGGCGGCCGGGCTACAACTTCGGCAACCTGCAGTACGGCGCGCCGCTGGACTTCAACTTCTACTTCCCCGGCTACGCCGAGGGCAGCTTCTCCGGCGACCTCGCCTACAGCGCCAACTCGGCCAACAACTACCAGCGCATGCCGCACATCGTCACCATGAGCTCGGTGCGCCAGGGCATCCCCCGGATGTGGCTGCCCGAGGCGATCGCCAACGGCCGGGCCTCGGGCTACCTCACCGACGTGTCGTCGGTGCAGGGCCAGTTCTTCCCGATGCACTACCCGTCGCCGGGGCACGTGCCCGTCGAGATGATCTACAAGTACGGCAGCGCGTCCTTCGGCACGATGGTGGACTCGAACCGCTGGGTGAGGATGTACCAGGACCCGAAGCTGCAGTTCGTCGTGAACCAGTCCGTGTGGAAGGAAGGGGAGACCACTTACGCCGACGTCATCCTGCCTGCCTGCACGGTGTTCGAGCGCTGGGACATCGGCGAGTGGTACAACGTGGGCGCCGGCTACGTGCACCACATGTTCTCCATGAACAACCACCGGGTGATCTCGCTGCAGCACAAGTGCATCGAGCCGCTGGGCGAGTCGAAGTCCGACTACGACATCTTCCTCGCCATCGCCGAGAAGCTCGGCATGGGCTCCATGTACTCCGAGGGCGGCACCACCGAGCTCGACTGGTGCAAGCGCGTGTTCGACTCCTCCGACATGGCCAAGCACACCACCTGGCGCAAGTTCCTGAAGAAGGGCTACTTCGTGGTGCCGTCGGATCCCGCCACGGCGCGGGCACCCCTGGCGAACAACTGGTTCTACGAGGGCCGCAAGAAGGACACGCCGGAGCCGTACCCCCTGCCGTCTGACTACAAGAGCTACGGCGAGGGGCTGCAGACGGCGTCGGGCAAGTTCGAGTTCATCGCCAGCACGCTGAAGAAGTTCGATGATCCGGACCGGCCGCCGCTCAACCAGTACATGCCGCTCTACGAGGACCGGTCGCGGGATCCCGATCTCGCCGAATTCCCCCTGCAGCTGCTGTCACCACATTCCCGCTACCCGTTCCACCTCATGGGTGACGACGAGGGCTCGAGCCTCCGGGACATCCGGGAGCACCGGGTGCTGAAGGACGGCCACTACTACCTGGTGGCCCGCATCAGCCGGCAGGACGCGGAGGCTCGCGGCATCAGGGACGACGACCTGATCAGGCTCTGGAACCTGCGGGGCTCGGTGGTCTGCGCGGCCCAGGTGACCGACCGGCTGCGGCCGGGCGTGATCAGCGCCTCGACCGCCTCCGCGTCGTACCGGCCGGTCGGCGAGCCCGGCAGGTCGACGGACCTGGGCGGCTGCGTGAACCTGCTGAACTCGAGCAAGTCGATCACGAAGAAGTCCCACGGCATCAAGCCCAACACGACGCTGATCCAGGTTGAGAAGTGGACCGGCGTCGACACCTGGAAGCCCGCGGAGGCCGTGAATGGCTAGCAAATGGAACATGATCGTCGACGTGGCGAAGTGCGACAACTGCCGGGGCTGCTTCCTGGCGGTGAAGGACGAGCACATCGGCAACGACATCCCCGGCTACGCCGCCCCGCAGCCGCCCCAGGGGCACAACTGGCTGGAGATCGAGCGCCGGGAGCGGGGCGCGTACCCGATCGTCGACGCGCACTTCATGCCGGTGATGTGCAACCACTGCGACGACGCGCCGTGCATGAAGGTGGCGCGCGACGGTGCGGTCAGGAAGCGCGACGACGGCATCGTGATCATCGACCCGGTGAAGTCGAAGGGCCAGAAGCAGATC
>CAZTGY010000410.1:0-2692 GCA_964613445.1 uncultured Chromatiaceae bacterium
GTCCGGCCTCGCTGCCCCGCTGGCCGTCCTCGCGACGATCGCCACGATCGCCGCAATCTGGGGTTGGTTCCGGCCCGAGCCGTCGCGGCCGGTGTCCCGCTACGGCCTCGCCTTTCCTGAGGGCCAGGCTCCGACCGGCCCGATGGCGCTCTCCCCTGACGGCTCCCGGCTGGTCTATGTTGGCCCCGGTGCAGACGGGGGAACCCAGATCTGGATGAAGGAGCGGTCCCAGTACGCCGCCACTCCGCTCGCGGGAACGAGGGGCGCGGCGCTCCCGATGTTCTCCCCTGACGGGCAGTGGATCGCGTTCGGCCAGGACGACAAGCTGAAGAAGATGCCCGTCGTCGGAGGGGCGACCATCACGCTGGCAGATTCGATCCTCGTCGCGGCCGCGGCATGGCTCGACGACCACACCCTGCTCTATTCCCGTGAGGACTTCGCCCTGGGCAGGGTCTCGGACGCGGGCGGAACACCGACGGTCGCCTGGCGCCCGGCAGAATCCGGACGCGCCGCCGTGCTCCCCACCCCACTTCCAGGGGCGCGGGGCGTGCTCTTCTCGTTGTGCAGCAACGTCTGCGCGGAATCCGAGCTCTGGGTGCTCGACCTGAAATCGGGCGACGCCAAGATGCTGGTTCCTGAGGCAAAGCAGGGGTGGTATCTCCCCACGGGGCACCTCGCATACGTCCGCTCCGATGGCAGCGTCCTGGCCGCTCCCTTCGACCTGAAGCGACTCGAGCTGCGTGGCACGGCCGTCCCGATCCTGGACAACGTGGCCACTCTCTTCGGGGTCTTCCCCCAGCTGGCGTTCAGCGCCAGCGGAACGATGGCAATGGAAGTGGGTGGGGGAAGCGTGGGAACCCGGCTGTACGAGATGACCTGGATCGACCGGACCGGGCGAGTGACCGCGCTCGATTCCAGCTGGACCTTCCGGCATTCCCTCTCGAATGGGAATCTCGGCTGGTCGCTCTCTCCGGACGGCAGGCGGCTCGCCATCGGGCTCAACACGAACTCCGGCGACGACATCTGGATCAAGGAACTGCCCACCGGGCCGCTGTCGCGGCTGACCTTCGACAGCACGTCCGAGGAGCGGCCACGCTGGACGCCCGACGGAAAATCGGTCAGCTACATCGTGGACGGGCTCTCATCACTCCGCCAGCGTCCCGCCGATGGAACCGGCAAGGAACAGGTGCTGGTCAATACCCCGAACCTGGTCCTCCTGGAGGGCGCCTGGTCGGCGGACAGCGAGTGGCTGATTCTGCGCGTCGGCGGAAATGGCCCCACCAAACTGCGCAACATCCTCGCATTCCGCCCCGGGGTAGACAGCGCTCCGCAAGAGCTGCTCGCCAGCGCCCAGGCGGACGAGTCGGCGCCGGCGCTCTCGCCCGATGGCAAGTGGCTGGCCTATGCGTCGGACGAGACCGGGCGGAACGAGGTCTACGTTCGCCCCTTTCCCACCGTGGATGACGGGAAGTGGCAGGTGTCCACCAACGGAGGCCAGGCCCCGCTCTGGGCCCACAGCGGCCGTGAGCTGTTCTACGTGGACAGCGCCCGCAACATGATGATGGCGCCGATTCCTGTGGCCGGGCCGTCGCAGATGGGTGCCCGCGTCAAGCTCTTCACCCTCGGGAACGACGTGCTCCTGAATCCCGACGAGTGGTACACGCCGTTCGACATTTCGCCGGACGACAAGCGGCTCCTGATGTCCCGCCTGGTGTCCGCACCAGCCACCCAGGTCCGGAGCTTCGTGCTGGTCGAGAACTGGTTCGAGGACATCAAGGCGAAGGTGGGGAGATGACCGGGGCGCACGCGAAGTCGCGACATGGCGGAGCGAGCATGATCCAAGTTCGATAACTTACAGCGTTGTGATGATTGCAGTTCCATCATAAGCCGCTTATGATAGATCAATGAAGCATCCCAGCGGATATCTCGCGAAAATCGGCCGTCTCGGCGGGCTGAAGAGCAGGCGCCATCTGTCACCCGAGGCGGCGCGGGCCATGGTCGCCGTCCGGGAGGCGAGGCGCGCCTACCGCCGGTTCCACGCGGAGTGCTTTGCGTCCCTGCCACCTGACCGGCAGGTTACCGGGGCCGACGTGGCGTGGGTCGTCGAGCAGCTCCTCCAGCGGGGCGGGGAGACGGCCCGAGCCGCGGGCCTTCGAATCGCAGGATCGAATCCGCCCATCCTCGCTGTCGGGGTCCCGCGCGACACCACCCGTGCCGCCGAGGCCATCCGAATTGCGGCAGTCAGGCGGCGGCGCCCAGCCGACCGACTTCGGGAGGCGCTACAGCTCAGCGACACCACGCGAGCGCTCGCCCTCGCCTCCCTTCGGCGGCGGCACCCGCAGCGTTCCGACCGACAACTGGTGGAGCTGCTCCTCGGCGGACCGCCCGGCAGCCGGGCCGCACGACGGTGAGCCTTGCGGGCATCCTGAAAACGGTCGTCACCGCCCTGGAGGCGAACGATGTGCCGTTCATGCTCACCGGATCGGTCGCCGCCGCGGCGCACGGCGCCGGACGAGCCACCATGGATGTGGACTTCGTGATTCGGGCGACGCGCACTCAGCTCGAGTCTTTCGTGAAGGACCTCGACGGCCCCGCCATGTACGTGTCACGCGAAGCCGCGCTCGAGGCACTCGCCGCGGAATCGATGTTCAACGTCGTCGAGACCGAGACCGGCTGGAAGGCCGACCTGATC
>CAZTGY010000411.1:0-2684 GCA_964613445.1 uncultured Chromatiaceae bacterium
GAGTCCGCGAGTCTCCCGGCGGGGCAGGTACCCGGTCGCGCCTGAAGGCGCTCCTGCTACTCGTCCCACTCGATGGCGGCGTCGGCGGCCCGCAGTTCGGCCTCCGCGGTGACCTCGCGACGCACCTCGGCGGCGGCCTCCCAGCCGAGCGCCGTGTCGAGCAGGAGCGCCGGCCGCAGGGCGTGGAGCGCGGCAAGGAACAGCAGCTTCACCCCGGCGAGCCGCTCGCCCGGCTCGATCATGTAGCCCTCGCCCACCTGGGCCAGCAGGCTTACGTAGCCGGGAAAGAGCTGGCGGAGCTCGGTGCCGTCCAGCGCCCGGCGCAGCACCCGGTCCCGGACCAGGGCCGGCTGCAGCTCGGCCGCGTCGTCGAAGAAGCTGCCGGCGACCTGCAGGCGGTCCACCTGGTCCGCGAGCTTCCAGGACCAGATGTAGGCCGGCAACGGGCAGGCGAGGCCCCGGGCCGCAAGCGCGCCGTAGGCCCGGTCGAAGGCCTCCATGTGGTCCGGGTCCAGCTCTTCCGGCGCGCGGATCTCCACGCCCGCCTCGTACCAGTCCGCCGCCCAGTCGAGCTGGCGGCAGAAAAGCTCCTCGGCGGCGCGCTCCTTCAGGAAGCGGTCGGCGGAGGCGCGGGTGAACACGCCCCTGGGGCTGCCATAGCGGGCCAGGGCGAGCTGCTGGGCGGGCGTGGCGGGCAGCCTGGATTCGATGCCGGCGATCATGCGCCGGGCCTGGTGGCGGCCAAGGTAGCCGGGGATCTCGGCCCCCAGCCAGCGCAGCCGGTCGAGCTGGGCGTCGGTGGCGGGTTCGGACGGCAGTCCCGCGGGCCATGGGCTGTGGGCGGCGAGCGCGCCCCGGGCGAGCAGCACCGTGGCCCAGAGGGCAATTGGCAGCAAGAGGATCCGCCAGGACAGGGGAGGCAATGACGCGCCGGAGAGGTCCAGTTCCCGGACCGCCGTGAACACCACGAAGGCGCCGGCCGCGACCAGCACCCCGGCCAGGAACCGGGCCAGGGGACCCAGGGTGCGCGCGAGGTAATCGTCTTCGACCATTCATGGATAATGCCCGGAACCCGGGAGCCCGTCATGCCACTTCGCACCAGCCGCGCCGCGCCGCCCTTCCTGCTTGCCGTCGCCCTGGCGGGGCCGGGTGCCTGGGTCGCGGCGGCACCAGCCCGGGCGGAGAACGGCGTCGAGCCGATCTTCGCCGCCGCCCGCAGCTACACCGCCTACGTGCGCACCCGCATCGCCCGCCCCTACATCGAGGACGAGCCGGGCGCCTCGATCGGTGCGGCCTTCCTGGTGGACCGGGAGCGGGGCTGGCTGCTGACCAACGCCCACGTCACGGGCCACTCGCCGGCATCCATTGAGGTGGCCTTCATCGACGGCCGGGCCCGCCAGGCCCGGCCCCTCTACATCGACCCCTACCTGGACGTGGCGGTGCTCGAGGTACTGAACCGCACCGGCCTGCCGTCGGCGGCGGCCACCATGGACTGCGGGCCGATCCCGGGCGTGGGCCACCCGGTGGGCGCCTTCGGCCACCCGGAGGACCTGCGCTTCACCGGCACCCGCGGGATCATCTCGGGCTTCACCGCCCGCTTTGGCGAGGACCGGCTGCAGACCGACGCGCCCATCAACCCGGGGAACTCCGGCGGCCCGCTGATCAGCCTGGAGACCGGCAAGGTGGTGGGCATCAACACCGACATGCTCGCCGGCGACAAGGTGCAGAACGCCAACTTCGCCGTGCTGGCGCGCCAGGCCTGCCACATCCTGGACCTGCTCCGGGCCGGCAAGGACCCGACGCCGCCGGACCTCGGCGTGACCTATTTCGTGGAGGATGAGGAGCCGACGCTGACCGTGGCCCGCCTGTCTCCGGCCACGGCCGGCACGGGCCTCGCGCGCTACGACCGGATCACCGCCGTCAATGGCACGACGCTGGACTGGGCCACCGAGGGCGCGCTGCTCGACCGGCTGCGGGGTGCGGGCCCGGGCACGACGTTGTCCGTGGAACGGGACGGCAGGCAGGTCACCCTGAAGCCCCGGCTGGCCCCCGCCCTGGCGCCCATGGAGCGGCGGGGCCTGTACGTGGCCGGCGCGCTGCTGGCGCCGACGACGATCCGCCACTTCACCTTCACCGACGTGCAGCCGGCGCTGATGGTGCACTCGGTGGAGGACGGCAGCCCGGCGAATGCCGCGGGCCTGCAGCTCTACGACCTGCTGGTGGCAGTGAACGGCGTGCGGATCGGCAGCGTGCCGGAACTCGCCGCCGCACTGAAGGACGTGCCGGACGACCAGCTGACGACCCTCGAAGTGCTGCGCCTCGTGGACCGGGAAGACCGCTTCCTGGACAGCGTGCTGACCCGGATCGTGATCGACGAAGTCGAGCCGGTGGGCTTCAACCCGTAGGAGCGGCGACCGCCGCGACTTAACCAACATGCGCGATCTCCTCGAATCCACCACCCGCCGCGCCCTGGCCTACCTGGATGGCATCCCGCAGCGGGCGGTGGCGCCACGCCCGGAGGCGGTCGCGGCCCTGAAGGCCCTGGACGAGCCGTTGCCGGCCGGCCCCACCGACCCGGCCGCCGTGCTGGACCTGCTCGATCGCTACGGCTCCCCCGCCACCATGGCGATGGCGGGCCCGCGCTTCTTCGGCTTCGTGATCGGCGGCGCGCTGCCGGCGGCGCT
>CAZTGY010000412.1:0-2683 GCA_964613445.1 uncultured Chromatiaceae bacterium
CGGCACAAGCTTAGCTCAACGCCCGGCCGCCGGCCGCGCTTTGTCCGCAAGTCCGGCAGTTTCCCGGCTTGGTCGGCCAGGCGCGGACGGCCAGAATGGTCGCCGGTGACCCGCGCCCGGTTACCGCCAACCCGGGAACCCCGCGCATCAAGACCGCATTGATCAAGCACTGGCCCGCGGCAGAACGTCCCCGGGAGCGGCTGGCCCAGGCCGGCCCCGGCCACCTGTCCGATGCCGAACTGCTGGCGATCCTGCTCGGCCGGGGCGTGGCGGGGGTCTCGGCGCTGGACCTGGCGCGGCAGCTGTTGGCCCGGTTCGGGGGCATGCGCGGCGTGCTGAACGCCCGCCCGGCCGACCTGGAAACACTGCGCGGCCTGGGGCCGGGCAAGTCCGCGGTCCTCACCGCAGCCCGGGAGTGCTGTTGCCGCTACATGGGGGAAAAGCTGGCGCCGGGCAAGGCCATCAGCTCCCCGGCCGACAGCCAGGACTTCCTGCTGGCACGGCTCCGGGACCGGCCCCACGAGGTCTTCTGCTGCATTTTCCTCGACAACCGGCACCGGGTGCTGGCCTTCGAGGAGCTGTTCCGCGGCACCATCGACAACACGACGGTCTACCCCCGGGAGGTGGTCCGGCAGGCGCTGCACCGGAACGCGGCCGCCCTCATCCTGGCCCACAACCACCCTTCCGGGATCCCCGAGCCCAGTGACGCGGACCGCCTGATCACGCGCCGGATCCGGGATGCCCTGGAGCTGGTGGACGTGCGCCTGCTGGATCATTTCGTGGTCGGGGACGGCAGTTGCGTGTCCCTGGCCAGCCGGGGGTTGCTGTAGCCCCCGCCCCGCTGGTATAAAGTGCGGCCGTCCGGCGTCCGGTCGGTTCAATAAGTTACTGACTTCGAAGAGGTTTGTTATGTCCCGGGTCTGTCAGGTCACCGGCAAGAGGCCGACTTACGGCAATACGGTCTCCCACGCCAACAACAAGAAGCGTCGCCGGTTCCTGCCCAACCTGCACACGCACCGGTTCTGGCTGGAGGGCGAGAAGCGCTTCGTGACGCTCCGCGTGTCCACCCGCGGCCTGCGCACCATCGACAAGCTCGGCATCGAACAGGTGCTGGAAAACCTGCGCGCCTCCGGCGACGCGGCGTAACCGCTCCTGTAGGAGCGCCTTCAGGCGCGATCCATCGCCAACATCGGTAGCAACAGAACATGGCCAAGAGCATCCGCGACAAGATCAAGCTGGTATCCACCGCCGATACCGGCCACTACTACACCACCACCAAGAACAAGCGCACCCATCCCGACAAGATGGAAGTGAGCAAGTACGACCCGGTCGTGCGCAAGCACGTCACGTACAAGGAAGCGAAGATCAAGTAGGAGCGCCTTCAGGCGCGACCTGACCGGCATCGTCCGGGTCGGTGCAGGCATAAAAAAACCCGCCTCTCGGCGGGTTTTTTGTTTGGCGTGGCCGGCGAAAACCGCAGGGGTCGCGGCTGAAGCCGCTCCTACGCCGCGTAACCCGGCGCCGGCATGTAGCCCCGGAGCCGCGCGGAAAACTGCTGCAGGGACTCGATGCCGCTCGCCTCGGCCCGCACGCACCACTCACGGAGCTGGCGGACCAGCGCCTCGTTGCTCAGGTGCGCCCCTTCCCAGACGGCGACCAGCTGCTGGCGGAATTCGTGCACCGTGCGCAGCGCATGGTTCCTCTCAAGCAGGCTGGCGAGCCTGGCGCGGGCCGCGTCGTCGAGCAGCTGGGGACGGCGGATCAGCAGGCGGGGCGACACCTCCCTGGCTGCCACGTCCACCTGGGCTTCGCGGCGGAAGACCGGCAGCGTGACCTTCGACGAATAGTCCCGCAGGACGTGCATGCGATTCACCAGCACGGCCTTCAGCGTCTCGATGTCGACCTGGCGCGGGGCCGGGGCGAACTGGGGCTCCGGTGCCACGCGCCGGACCTTGCAGAGGCCCAGGGCCTTGAAGATCGTGATGTACATCCAGCCGATGTCGAACTCCCAGGGCCGCACGGAGAACTTGGCGGACGACGGGAAGGCATGGTGGTTGTTGTGCAGCTCCTCGCCGCCGATGAAGAAGGCGATCGGGTACAGGTTGGTCGCTGCGTCGTCGGACTCGAAATTGCGATAGCCGCGGGCGTGGCCGAGGCCATTGATGATGCCGGCCGAGAAGATCGGCATGGCCGCCATCTGGAAGGCAAAGATCGTGATGCCGATGACGCCGAACAGCAACACGTTGAGGGTCAGCAGGCTGTAGATGCCGACCCAGGTCAGCGGGGTGTAGACCTGGCGCTCGAGCCAGTCGTCCGGCGTGCCGCGGCCGTACTTGGCCACGACCTCGGGATTGCGGGCATCGACGCGATACAGTTCGGCGCCTTCCAGCAGCACCTTCTTCAGGCCGAACACGACGGGGCTGTGGGGGTCGCCCGGCTTCTCGCAGAGGGCGTGGTGCTTGCGATGGACGGCAACCCACTGGCGGGTCACCATGCCGGAGGTCAGCCACATCCAGAACCGGAAGAAGTGGCGCAGCGCGGGGTGGAGGTCGATGGCCCGATGGGCCTGGTCCCGGTGCAGGTAGAGCGTGGTGGCCATCATCGAGATCTGCAGCATGACCAGGGTGACAAAGAACTTGCCCCAGCCGCTCAACCCGAGGATGCCATCTTGCAGCAGATCGAG
>CAZTGY010000413.1:0-2682 GCA_964613445.1 uncultured Chromatiaceae bacterium
CTCGCGGTGGCGCTGGCCGGCTGCAGCACGGGCTCCCAGCAGGGGGCTTCCCAGGGTGCCAAGACCGGCGCGGTCGGCGGCGTGGTGGCTGGCGCCGTGGGCAGCATCTTCTGGGGCGGGGATGTCGTGAACAACGCGCTCCGGGCGGGGGCGGTCGGCGCCGCTTCCGGGGCGGCGGTGGGTGCCATGAGCGGCGCGGAGCGGGACCCGGGGCCGTCGGCGCCGCCAGCGCCCGCACCGGCGCCCGCCACGACGGGCGGCCTGTCGCCCGCCAATCAGGAGCTCAGGGACCGGATGGGCGACCTCAACTTCGCGGCGGGCGAAGAACTGGCCCGCTGCCGCCACGTCGGCGCGATCAGCCGGGCCGAAAGGGCCTTTGCGAGCGAGACCGATCCGCGGCGCAGGAGCTACGCGCTCCTGATCCAGGCCATGGCTGCCGAGGAGTCCGGCAACGCGACGAAGGCCAGCGCCGTCTATGCCCAGTGGGGCCAGGTCGATCCGGCCCGGGCGGATCCGGCGGCGGCGCGCAACGAGGCGCTGGACGGCTTGCTCAAGCTCCAGAGGATCCGGCAGGAGAGCGGCCTGCCGCCGCTCTGCACATGAGCGCCATCGACACGCTCATCCGCGGCCGGGAACGGGACCTCGGCGGCTTTACCGTCCACCGGGTCCTGCCGGCGGGGCCGCGCCAGATGGTCGGCCCCTTCATCTTCTTCGACGAGATGGGCCCGGCCACCTTTGCCCCCGGCGCGGGCGTGGACGTCCGGCCTCACCCGCACATCGGGCTCGCCACTGTCACCTGGCTCTTCGAAGGCGAGCTGCTCCACCGGGACAGCCTGGGTTTCAGGCAGGTGATCCGGCCCGGCGAGGTGAACTGGATGACGGCGGGAAGCGGCATTGCACACTCCGAACGCACGCCGCCCGAGAACCGGCAGCGGCCGTCGCGGCTCCATGGCATCCAGTCCTGGATCGCCCTGCCGAAGCACGCGGAGGAGACGCCGCCCGAGTTCCGGCACTACGGGGCAGGCGAGGTGCCAGCGCTGGACGCGGATGGCATCCGGCTGCGGGTCATTGCGGGCACGCTGCTTGGCCTCACGTCGCCGGTGCGGACCTTCTCGGCGATGGGCTACGGGGCGCTGGAACTGGCGGCGGGTGCGCGTTGCGCGCTGCCGGCGGAGCACGCGGAGCGCGCCGTGTACCTGGTAGACGGCGCGCTGGCGATCGACGGCGAGACCGTGCCGGTGGGCGCCTGCGCCACGCTGCTGCCCGGTCGCGGCGTGGAACTGCGGGCCGCGAGCGCGTGCCGCTGCATGGTGCTGGGCGGGGAGCCGGCGGACGGCCCACGCCACATCTGGTGGAACTTCGTGTCGAGCACGGAGGCGCGCATCGAGCGCGCCAGGCAGGACTGGAAGCTCGGGCGCTTCGCCCGGGTGCCGGACGAGTCGGAGTTCATCCCGCTGCCGGAGTACTGAGCGCTGCTTGCGCGGCTGGCGGCGCTGGCGCCATGGACGGGCAAATCTGCTGAAAAAGCCCGTTTTTCAGGTTTGAGGCCCCCGGGAACGCGTGCAAGAATTGCCCCGTGAGTGCCCCCGCCACATTCCAGTTCGACCCTCGCACCCGCCGGAACGAGTACGACGTGACCAACACGGTCCGCGTCAGTTCCGTGGACGACGTGCGCAATGCGTGCCAGGACCTCTTCCAGCTGACCTGGCCCGGCGCCGCCTTCGACCAGCTCTGGCTGGCCTTCCACGATTTCCGCCGGGTGTTCCGCGGCCAGGCCGAGGGTTACGTCGGGTGCGACACCCTCTATCACGACCAGCAGCATTCCCTGGATGTCACCCTGGCCATGGCACGCCTGCTGGCCGGTTACGAGCAGACGGCCACCGAGCCGGACCGGCTGGGCCACGAACGAGCGGTGGTCGGCCTGATCTGCGCCCTCTTCCACGATTCCGGCTATATCCGCCGCGTGGGTGAACGCACACGAAACGGAGCGGAGCTCACTCCCCAGCACATTGCCCGGAGCGCGGAGTTCCTCACCGGCTACCTGCCGCGGCTCGGTCTCGGTCACTGGGTGCCCGTCGCCCAGCAAGTCGTGCATTTTACGGGCTACGAGGTCAGCCTCGACGACATCGAGCTGGAGGACCCCCGGGACAGCACCGTCGGTCACCTCCTGGGCACGGCTGACATGCTGGCCCAGATGGCGGACCGCTGCTACCTGGAGAAATGCCGGGACCGGCTGTATGGCGAGTTCGTGCTGGCAGGCATCGCCATCGAGCAGAGGGGCGCGCGGGAACGCATCGTGCGCTATGCCTCAGGCACCGACCTGCTGCGGCAGACGCCCGGCTTCTGGGAGCACTCGGCCCGCGCGCGGCTCGAGAAGAGCTTCAACCGGGCCTACCGGAACGTGGAGCCGCTGTTCGGCGGGCAGAATCCGTACCTGCTTGCCATCGACCACAACCTGAAGTACCTGGAGCAGCTGCTGGCCGCGGGCACCGTCGGCAGCCTCCGGCGCAAGCCGCCGGTGTTCACCGTCCTGCCGAATCCGGCGGAATCCGTGGGCGCCCTCGTCAGCCGGCAGCTCGCCAACCTGACCGCCCCGGCTGCCTCGCTTGGCCTGTAGGAGCGGCTTCAGCCGCGACGGCCCTTCGGCGAGAATCGAGTCCGCGAGTCTCGAGCCGAAGGGCC